>DASRXY010000233.1:0-12358 GCA_035654035.1 Sphingobium sp.
GGCCTGCACGAGGGCGTCTTCTCCTTCCTGCCCGGCAACGATCGCGCCATGGGACAGGCGCTGGTCGCCGATCCGCGTATCAAGGCCGTGGGCTTCACGGGCTCGCGTGGCGGCGGCACGGCGCTGATGCGCATTGCGGCGGCGCGGCCCGAGCCCATTCCGGTCTATGCCGAAATGTCGAGCATCAACCCCGTGGTCCTGTTGCCCCATGCGCTCAAGGCGCGCGGCGCGGCGCTGGCCGAGGCGTTCGTCGGCTCGCTGACCATGGGCGCGGGCCAGTTCTGCACCAATCCCGGCCTGGTCATTGCTGTCGCCGGACCGGAGCTGGATGCCTTTGCGCAGGCCGCTGCCACCGCCCTTGCCGCCTCGGCCGCCTCCACCATGCTGACCTGCGGCATCCACGAAAGTTATGAGAGCGGCGTCGGCGCGCTTGCGGGTCATCCGGCCGTGCGCACTGTCGGGCGCGGGCGGGAAGCGACGGGCGCCAACCAGGCCGTCGGCGCGCTGTTCGAGACGGAAGCTGCCAGTTTCCTGGCCGATGAGGCGCTGATGGCGGAGGTGTTCGGCGCCTCCTCGCTCATCGTGCGCTGCGCCGATATGGCGGAGGTGGCGCGCGTCGTCGGTGCGCTGGAAGGCCAGCTCACCGCCACGCTCCAGCTCGATCCGGAGGATGAAGCGGAGGCCCGCGCGCTGCTCCCGGTGCTCGCCGGACGGGTGGGGCGCATCCTCGCCAATGGCTGGCCCACTGGCGTCGAGGTCTGCCACGCGATGGTGCATGGCGGGCCTTATCCCGCCACGAGCGATTCGCGGGCGACGTCGGTCGGCACGCTCGCCATCGCCCGCTTCCTGCGCCCGGTCTGCTACCAGAACCTGCCCGATGCGCTGCTGCCCCCGCCGCTGCGCGCGGCAAATCCGTGGGGCGTGGCACGCCGCATCGACGGGCGGCGCGAGGCCTCGCCGCGCTAAATGGAGCGTGCGGAGCGTTGACAAGCGGTGATGAAACGTCTGGTTTTATCCACGCCGGCACGCCCGCCGGCCGGAAAGGCTCTCTTTTGTCGGATCGCATCGGTTCTTCGCCCCGCATTCATGGCGCTGTCGCGCGCGCGCTCGGTGTCGAGATCGTCTCCGGCAAGCGCGCGCCCGGCGAGATGCTGGGCGGGGAGATCGAGGCGAGCGAGAAGCTGGGAATTTCGCGCACCGCCTATCGCGAGGCGATCCGCATTCTGGCGGCCAAGGGCCTGATCGAGAGCCGTCCCAAGGCAGGCACGCGCGTCACGGCGCGCACGCGCTGGAACATGCTCGACCCTGACGTGCTCGCGTGGATGTTCGAGGGCGATCCGGGGCGCGATTTCATCACGGCCCTGTTCGAGCTGCGCGGCATCGTCGAGCCCGCCGCCTGCGCGCTGGCGGCGGCGCGCCGCACAGAGCCCGAGCTGGCCGAGATGGAGGCCGCGCTTGCCGAAATGGCCAGGCACATGCTCAAGACCGCCGAGGGGCAGGCCGCCGACCAGCGCTTCCACCGTACGATCCTCGCCGCCGCGCGCAACGAGCCGCTCGCCGCGCTCGCCAGCACCGTGGCTGCCGCTGTCGGCTGGACCACGCGCTTCAAGCAACGCGTCCGCGCCCGCCCGCGCGATCCCATGCCGGATCACCGGGCGGTGTTCGAGGCGATCCGCGCGGCCGATCCAGAGGCCGCCCGCGCCGCCATGAACGAGCTCCTGCGGCTGGCGCTGGAGGATATGGATCTGGCCGGAGCCGGGTAGGGGGCAGCGGCCGGGAATCCCTGCGGGAATCGGCGCCGCGTGGCCAGTTCCGCTCGAACCGGCCCTGCCGCGCAGTGTTCCGGCGGATACGCTATTTGCTGTACATGACGGAGCGGACCGTGCCGGCAGCAATCATGCGTGGCGGCCCTGACGGCGACGATTGGCCTTGAAAGCGAGATCGCCTTGAGCATCGGCTAAGGATATCGCTACGGTTCGACCGGGCCCGGTGCGCCTGCCTGCGCCGGAGCAGTGGACGCCGTTCAATGCTGCCAGACTGGTGGCCGCGCGCGGTCAGAGGGCCGAGCGCGGCCATCGCCTGTCAATGGGTGGCGATCCCCATGCGTTCAATGAGTTCCTTCTGCTCGGGATACCAGAATTCCAGGTGGCAGCTCTCGCAGACGCCATCGAGTTCGTTGATGAGCCGCGCTGCCACGACATGATCCTTGCGGGCGGCTGCGCCGGCCAGTTCGTCAGCGTGGTTGGCGAGGGATTCGGCCAGCGAGCGGAACAGGTCGTGGTCGCGGTCGATATGGCCTTCGATCTGCTCCACGGTGGGCGCGCCGGCCGTGCCTTCGTCGGCGATCCGCTTGTCGACCGGGCGAACGACGATATGCTCGACGGCGGCGAGCGCGCGGGAATCCGCGGCCATCTGCGTGGCGCTCTTGCCCAGCCGTGTCCAGTCCTCGTCGCTCATCAGGGCCGGGTCGATGGCGGCTTGATCGTCGATGGCCTTGTTGCCGATCTCCCAGATGATGTCGGCGTCCTTGTCGACCTTCTCGGTCATGAACTCGAAGACAGTGAGCTGCGCCGGGGCGGCGGCGTCGGTCGCCTGATCGGACTTGGAGGAGCAGCCTGCGACCAGCATGGTCACGGTGAGCAGGGCTGCGATCTTGGTCTTCATCATGATGCCTCGCTGAACTTTGGAGGGGCAGGCATGGCCGGCCGGGCGCCAATGGGCAAGCTGTAACGCGAAAAATACGGTTTCGGCTTGTTGCACTTGGCGCCCGCGCGCCCGATTGCGCGCCGTGCCGGCAGGTGCTGCCGCCTATTTGCCGGCGAGCAGGGCCTGCGCGGCCGCATCCATGTCGCGCACCGGATTGCCCGGGCCGGAATTGCGGTTCTTGATGAACTCGTTGAGCACGCGGCGCTTGGCGATCAGCCACGTTCCATCGACGCGGCGGAACTCATCCTCGTAAATGCCATAGGTGCCCATCTTCATGGTGTCCTTGGGCCCGTCATTGGCCATTTCGAGCCACAGCGAGCGGCCCCAGGCATGATCGCCCTCCACGCGGATGGCCGTCTGGAGAATGACGTGGCGCAGCAGGGCCGGCTTGCCATCCTCGGTGTGGTAGAACTCGCCAATGCGCTCGCTGAATTTGGTGACGGTCTCGCGAATGGCCTCGCGGCCCTGCGTGGTGCCGCTGGCGAATTCCAGGATGCCGTCCTCGGTGAAGGTGCCGACGTAGGAATCCCAGTCGAAATAATCGATGGCGAAGAGATAGCGCGCCATCAGGTCCTCGATCTCTGCGCGGTCCTGCGCGTAGCTGGGCGCATAGCGCGGTGGCGTCTCGGCCTTCTGGGCGAAGGCGGTGCTCGTGACGCTACCCGCCAGCAACAGGGCGGTGGCGGCCAGGACGGATTTGCGGACGGTCAACGGCATCGGATGTCTCCCTTGGTGTCTTTGTGGGCGCTCAATTGCCGTCCCAATCGGCATTGGCGCGGGCGATCAGATAATGGTGGACGGCCTCGGCATCCGGGCGCGAGAGCGCGTCGGCAAAGCTCGCCATGCCGTTCTGCGCGCGCGCACCATCGAGGACGATGTCCAGAAACGCCGCGTGCGTGGCCGGCTCCATGTGGCGCAGGTCCTTGACCCCGCCGCGTGCAGCGGCGCCGTGGCAGAGCGCGCAATGGGTCGCATAGAGGGCTTCGCCGCGCGCGATCTGCGCGGGCGAACCGGTGACGGCGGGCGGCGGCATCAGCTCGGGCACCACCATTGCGTTGGCAGGTGGCGCCGGCAGTTTCGCCGTGCCGCCCAGCTTGAAGACCAGCAGGCGCGGCTTGTAGATGGGCAGGCGGGTATATTTGGCGCGCTCGACATGGGCGAGGCCGCCGCCCCAGCCGGCATTCACCGCGACATATTGCTCGCCATCGACCATGTAGGTGATCGGCGCGGAGATCGGCACATTCTGCACCGGCATGTCCCAGAGCTTCTGGCCGTTATCCGCGCGGTAGGCCGCGAAGCGGGTGTCGATGGTGCCCTGGAAGACGAGATTGCCCGCCGTGGCGAGCACGCCGCCGCTGCCCACCAGCGGATAGGGCACGCGCCAGGCTTCGCTCTGCGTGGCCGGGTTCCAGGCCGTGAGCCAGCCCTTGCTGTGCGCATCGGCATAATCGGCAATGGCCTTGCGCTCGGCATCGTGGCCGGTGAAGGCGGTGCCGAGCGAGGGCTTTTCGGGATCGAAGCTCTCCGCCGCCGCATAGCTCATATAGGTTTCGGAGACGGGGAAATAAGCGAGGCCCGTGAGCGGGCTGTAGGCCATGGGGTTCCAGTTGTGCCCGCCACCCGCGCCGGGCGAGACGAGCGTGGGCACGTCGCCATAACGCACCGCCGGGTTCTCGATGGGCCGGCCGGTCTTCATGTCGATGCCGCTGGCCCAGTTGACCGGCACATAGGCCTTGGCGGAGAGCAGCTCGCCGGTCGCGCGGTCGAGCACATAGAAGAAACCGTTCTTGGGCGCCTGCATCAGCACCTGCCGCTTGCCGCCGTTTAGGGTGAGGTCCGCGAGGATCATCGCCTGTGTGGCGGTATAATCCCATTCCTCGCCGGGCACGGTCTGGTAGTGCCACACATAGGCGCCGGTGTCGGCGCGCAGCGCGACGATGGAGGCCAGGAAGAGATTGTCGCCGCCGCCGGGGCTGCGGTATTTCCGCACCCAGGGCGAGCCGTTGCCGGTGCCGACATAGACGAGGTTGAGCGTGGGATCATAGGCGAAGCTGTCCCACGCGGTGCCGCCGCCGCCGGCCTTCCACCATTCGCCGGTCCAGGTCTTGGCCGCCATTTCCATGGCGGCATTCTCAAAGCCATCGGCGGGGTTGCCCGGCACGGTGTACCAGCGCCAGAGTTGCTTGCCCGTCTCTGCGTCATAGGCCGAGACATAGCCTCGCACCGCCATTTCCGCGCCGCCATTGCCAATGACGACCTTGCCGTCGAACACGCGCGGGGCGCCGGTGATGGTGTAGCGTTTGGTATTGTCGACGGTGCGCACGGACCAGACCGGCTTGCCCGTCCTGGCGTCGAGCGCGATCAGCCGCCCGTCGAGCGTGGCGAGGTAGATCTTGCCGTTCCAGGCGGCGAGGCCACGCGAGACGATGTCGCAGCAGGCCATGCGGCCATATTTGAGCGGCACCTGCGGGTCGAAGGTCCACAGCACGCGGCCCGTCTTGGCATCATAGGCGGTGGTCTTGTTCCAGGGCGTGACATTGTAGAGCACGCCGCCGACCATCAGCGGACTGGCCTCAAGGCCGCGCTCAGTGTCGATATCCGCATACCAGGCGAGGCCGAGCCGGGCGACAGTGCGATCATTGATCTGGGTGAGGGGACTGAAGCGCTGCTCGTCATAGGTGCGCGAGGGGCTGAGCCACTGGCCCGGATCGGGACTGGCGAGCTGCGCTGCGTCCGGCCCGCTGCCGGATGAGGGCGCGGCGGAGAGGAGCGCCAATCCCGCCACGGCGGCGAGGGCTCGTGGGGCCAGCGCTGCCCTCATGTTTCTGCGAGGAGATGAGCCCGGCGCGATCCTGCGCCGCGTCTCGCTACCCTGTGCTCCCGTCGCAGGAGCACAGGGCACACAAGCAGCAACGGCGGCCGCTTCCAGCACTTTCACGCAGCCGTGGCCTTTTCCGTCGGCAGGTCGCTCGCATCGGCCCAGAAGCCGTGGACCTGGCCTACGCATTTGAACGGCATCTTGACCCGGGCGATGGGGCCAGCCGCGACATCCTTCGTGTCGAACAGAATGAGGTCAGAGCGCCCCGCTTCCTTGCGGCTGGAGCCCAGCCCCATGAGGTAGCCGTCACCCTCCGGTGCATCCTTGCGGCGCGGCACGAAGGTCATTTCGGAGAGCGAATAGTCAGGCACCGAGCAGAGCTGGGTCTTGCCCTCCTGATGGTCGATGATTGCCCAGCCGCCCGGGGTGCCGGGTGCGCCCATGGTGTTGATGTAGCCATAGCGATATTTGAGCGTGTGGTAGCGGTCGTCCTGCCGCGAGAGCATGCCCGAGATGTGCGGGTAGATGGTCTGCGTCTGGTAGCGGTCGTTGCTGCGGCTGGAGAGGTCGACGGTGAAGCGGCGGATATAGCCCGCGCCTTTCACAGGATCGAAGGGCTCGTGCAGGCTGGGGAAGAAGGGGAACTGATTGCCCTCGCCCCCGTCCATGTCCACCGTCACCTTGTCGCCCTCCGACCAGGCGCCCATCACATGGGTGCAGAACAGGTTCTCGCCGGTGAACCAGCGCAAGTCCTTGCCGTCGCCGCCCCGGCGCATGATACCGAGATAGCAGGGCCGCTTGCTGTCATAGGAGAAGTGGACGCCGCCTGCGCGCATGCGGTCCATGTCGCCCACCATGTTGGTGAGATAGAGGATGATGTGCCTCTGCGTCACCGCGAAGTCATGCATCATGCCCGCATAGGGGGCCTGCACGGTGACAGCCCAGTTCACGCTGCCGTTGCGGTCGGCCGAGAAGATGAAGAGATCCTTCGAGAGCAGGCCGCTCGCCTCGTAGCCGAAGCTGATATACTCGCCCGTCTCGCTGTCGATCTTGGGGTGGGCCGTGTGCGTCTGGCTCGCGAGCTTGCCGCCGAAGGTATAGTAATCGTCCAGCGTCTCCAGCGTGTGCGGGTCCATATAGACCGGCGGACTGTCTTCCTTGAACACCAGCAGCTTCTTGTGGTGGACGAAGAGCTGCGTGTTCGCGGTGCCGCGCGAGAGGCCCTTGACGCTCGGATCATCGGTATAGGGATTGCGGTACATGCCGAAGAGCGAGCGCCGCGCGGCATGCTGCGCCTTCCAGCGCTGGGTACGGGCATAGCGCGTGCGATAGTCGACATGGCCGTTCTTGAAGCGGAACAGGCTGACATGGCCCTCGCCGTCGAACATGATGTCGCCGGCATATTTTTCCGGCTTGGGATATTGCGGATCGGGGCCGACGCGGAACCAGCTTCCGTCGAGGTCGGTGGGCAGATGGCCCTCCACCTCGCAATCATAGAGATCGATTTCGGCACGATTGTTGGTTCCGGGCGGGCCGCCGCCGAAGGCACCCGGCGCGTCGGGGAAATCGACCTGTCCGCCGGGGGAGGTGTCCGCCGCCCGCGCGGGCGTCATGCCGAGTCCGGCCAGTGCGGCGCCCGTGCCGAGCGTGGCGCCCCCCAGAAACGCGCGGCGGCCGACGACCGGCCCCGCGGACGACTCGTCCGGTTTATCCATGGCTTACCCCTCCCGTGAGAGGGAGCTTAACCGGCAAGGCGGAATTGGCAACCGCGCCTGAGGGGGAGACTGCGCACGGCCGGGGCCGGGCCGCGACGGCCCAGGCCCCGCGCGCTGGCCCTTTTTACTTCGCCGCGACCTGCATGATGTAATAGGCCACGTCGGCAATCTCTTCCGGTGTCATCTGGCCGTCGAAGCCGGGCATGGCGCCCTGGCCATGCGTCACGCGGCCGACGATGAATTCCTCGGTGAGGTTGGTGTCGCCGTCCAGCGAGGGCCCCACTGCACCGCTGGCCTTGGCGTCGGAGAGCGAGTGGCAGGCGCTGCACGACCAGTTATTGAACAGCTCGCGGCCATTGGCGATGCGTGCCGGGTCCGCCGCCGCGACAGGGCTCGCCGCCGCTTCATGGCCGGCATGCGCCGCGGTCTGCGCGTCGGGGGCGGGCGTGGACGTCGTCGCCTCGGCCGCGGTTTCTGCGCTCACGGCGCGGTCGGCGAGAAGGCCGCTCGCCGGGATTGCCACAACGGCCAGCGCCGCCGCCGTCAGGCCCAGCTTCGCCATCTTCGTCCTCATCCGATCCGTCACTTTCTTGATCCTTCCTCGCTATGCTGCAGACTCGCGAAGTTGCACAAGTCCACTTGGGGTGCACCCTTTATCCGCGCGAGAGGGCCTGTCAACAGCGCAGGCGGCCAGCGCCGCGAAATCTGCGACCATAATGACACAGTCGCGCAAACACGGACAAAGTCATCGCCGTGACGCACAGACCTGTTGTCAAGTTGACAAAATCTCGTCTAGGCTTGAGGGGCCGGCGCGCTGTCCGTGAGATCGGCCGGCCAGAGTCTTCGAGAGGGGTACCAAAGAGTGCAAGATGAGATCCGCACGCTTGTGGAAGGGCGCCGTTCACGGCCGTTCCGCGCGATCCGGCTGAGCGCGGCGCTGCTGGCTGCCGCCTGCGTTACCGTGCCGGGCGCCGTCCAGGCCAAGAGCTTCGACTATGCGACGTGGGAATCCTACCTTGGTGGCGGCGAGTCGGCCCAATATTCCTCGCTCAAGCAGATCAACAAGGACAACGTCGCGCAGCTTGAGGTTGCCTGGACGTTCGAGGTCGGCCCGGGCCCGGCGCCGCGCTTCGGCCCGCTGGCGGCCAACGGCCTCCTCTATGTGACGGTCAAGGACAACACGATCGTCGCGCTCGACCCTGTGACGGGCAAGGAGAAGTGGCGCCGCGAGATGAAGGGCCGAATCGGCGCGCGCGGCATGAACTACTGGGCGAGCAAGGACGGCAAGGACAAGCGCCTGATCTTCCTCAACAACGGCTTCCTGCGGCAGATTTCCGCCGACACCGGGGAGTTCATCCCCAAGTTCGGCGAGGCCGAGGGCGAGGGGATCGATATCCGTACCGGCCTCTCGGGCGACCTCAGCAAGACGCGCCCGCTCCAGACGGACAATCCGGGCCGCATCTATGGCGACCTCATCATCATGTCGCTGCCGGCTGGCGCTTATGACTATGCGTCCACTCCGGCCGACATTCACGCCTACAACATCAAGACGGGCAAGCTCGCCTGGGTCTTCCATGTGAAGCCCCAGAAGGGCGAGTTCGGCTTCGATACATGGCCCGAGAAGGACCATGAGCGGATGGGCGGCGTCCACAACTGGTCCGAGTCGACGATCGACGACCAGGCGGGCGTGATCTACATTCCCACCGGCACGGCCCGTTATGATTTCTACGGCGGCAACCGCCCGGGCGACAATCTCTTCGCCAACTCCATCCTGGCGCTCGACGCCAAGACCGGCAAGCGGCTGTGGCACTATCAGACCGTGCACCACGACCTGTGGGATTTCGACATTCCGCTGGCGCCCAAGCTGATGACCGTCAAGAAGGACGGCAAGGACATTCCGGTGGTCGTCCAGGCGACCAAGCAGGGCTTCATCTTCGTTCTCGACCGCAAGACCGGCAAGCCGATCTGGCCGATCGAGGAGCGCCCCGTGCCGGCATCCGACGTGCCCGGCGAGAAGGCCTCGCCCACGCAGCCTTTCCCGACCTGGCCTGAGCCTTTCTCGCGTCAAGGCAAGCTGACCGAGGCGGATATCAATCCGTTCCTCCCGGCGGAGGACCGCGCCAAGGCGCTCGAGCTGCTCAAGACCGCGCGCAACGAGGGGCTCTATACGCCGCCCAGCCTGCAGGGCAGCATCTCGTTCCCCGGCCATAATGGCGGCGCCAACTGGGGCATGTCGGCCATCGATCCGGTCAACAATCGCTTCTACGTCATCTCGCGCGAGCTGCCGACGCTCAACAAGCTGTCGCCCGACACGCGCCAGCAGGCGATCGACAATATGCCCAATGGCGGCGGTGACGTGACGCCCTATCAGTCGCCGGTCAATTTCAACATCATGAGCAACGGCTTCTCGATCGTCGGGCCGCCCTGGTCGACGATCAGCGCCTATGACATGAACGACGGCAAGAAGCTGTGGACGCTGCCCAACGGCGAAGTGAAGCCGCTCGCAGACCTGGGCATCAAGGACACGGGCAGCCATATCGGCCGCGGCAATCCGGTCGTGACGGCGGGCGGCCTGCTGTTCAACGCCACCTCGACCGACCGCAAGTTCCGCGCACGCGACGCGGAGACGGGCAAGATCCTCTGGGAGGCCGATCTGCCGGCCGCATCGGAAGGCATTCCGGCGGTCTATGAGGCCGGTGGTCGGCAGTTCATCGTCATCCCCGTGGGAGGCGATGGCCTGTGGGCGCCCAAGCTGCCGCTGCCCAAGGCCGGTCCCAGCCAGTATATCGCCTTCGCCCTGCCGCAGGGCGGAGCGGCTGGCGGAGGGCAGTAAATGTCCCGCGCCGGTCTCGCGTGGAATGCCGGTTCCGATTTCAGGAAGTTCGGCTATTCCTGCGGGGCAGGCGACGGCAAGATTCGCAATCGGATAACATCATCGCGCGCGCTCAGCGCCGCCAAGGAGAAGGCACAATGAACCCACAAGCTCCGACATTTCGAACCGCGCTGAAGGCTGTCGCGCTCGCCGCGACCGCGCTGGCCATGGCCCCGGTCGTGGCACAGCCCGGCCCGCCCGCGGCGGCTGCCCCGGGACCGAGCGAAGCGGAGCACCCTGAGCTCTTCAAGCTCAAGCCCATCCCGAACTTCACGCCCCCCAAGACGGCGTGGGGCGACCCGGATCTGCGCGGCGGCTGGCCCATCGACAGCCTTGCGAGCGTGCCGCTGCAGCGCACACCGCAGCAGGGCAAGCGCATCTATCTGACCGAGGAAGAGCTGGCGCAGCGCGAGAAGCAGACCGAGCGCGCGCAGAATGCCGCCGAGCGGGAGACCAAGGCCAACAAGCTGGGCATGGGCAACTGGGTGGAGAGCTTCGCCGTCGGTGGCCGCACCTCGCTGCTGATCGAACCGGCCGATGGTCGCCTGCCGGCGCTCACGGCTTATGGCGATGCGCTCAACCGCATCGGCCGCTCGAGCTGGGTCAACGGCCAGACGTTCGACTGGACGACGGACTACGACAACTGGGATCGCTGCATCACGCGCGGCTTCCCCGGCTCCATGCTGCCGTTCCGCTACAATAACGGCATGCGCATCTTCCAGGCGCCCGGCATTGTTGTGATCGACCTGGAGATGATCCACGATTCGCGGATCGTCTATCTCGATGGCCGCGCTCCGCCGCCCAAGAGCGTGACCAACTATATGGGCTTCAGCCGTGGTCACTGGGAAGGCAACACGCTGGTCGTGGAGACGACGAACATCCGCAAGGGTGCCTCGCCGCTCAACATGGCGACCATCGGCGCGCCGCCAAATAATACGGTGCCGATGAGCGATCAGGCCAAGGTTGTCGAGCGCTTCACGCTCGCCGATGCGAACACGCTGGTCTATGACATGACCTATAGCGATCCGGCGGTCTTCACCGCGCCGTTCACGACCCGTATGGAAATTCCGCGGAACGACGACTATCAGTTCTTCGAATATGCCTGCCATGAAGGCGACGTGCAGGTGCGGAACTACATCACTTCGTCACGCGCCTTGCGTGCTCAGGGTATCGTCGTGGACCAGGGAGATGGTCCGGTCCGGGAGTAAGGCGCTGACCCATCCGGAGAGGGGAACAGGCTTTGAAACCGGTATTTGAAAAGATCGTGGCGTCGGCGCTTCTTGCGTCGGCGCCATGCGTCCTGATCGCGGCGGCTCCGGCGGTCGCACAGGCGCAAGGGGCTGCCGCGGCAGAGCCGCAGGCCCTCGAAAAGGTCCCGCCCGTCTCCCGCGCGTACAAGCCGGCGACGACTCCCTGGGGAGACCCGGACCTGCGCGGCATCTGGCCGATCGATTATCTCAACGGCCTGGTGCTGGAGCGGAAGCCCGAATATGGCAATCGCGTGTTCCTCACCGACGAGGAGTTCGCGGCGGCGCAGCAGCGGCAGGATGCGCTGCGCGCCCGCTATGAGAATGACAGTAACGACGACAAGATCGGCCGCGGCCACTGGGACGAGGCGGGGGAGGCCACGCGCCGGACCTCGCTGATCGTGGATCCGCCAAACGGTCGCCTGCCCGCACGGACCGCCGAGGGCCAGCGGCTGGCCTCCAAGATGCGTTCGAGCTGGCGCAAGGGCCAGAGCTTCGATGCGCCCACCGATTTCGATAGCTGGGATCGCTGCATCACGCGCGGTCTGCCGGCCTCCATGCTACCGATGCACTATAATAACGGCATCCGCATCTTCCAGGCGCCTGGCCTTGTAGCGATCCAGCTGGAGATGATTCACGAAACGCGGATCGTTCCCACCGACGGGCGCGCGCCCGCGCCGCGCCAGATCAGCAATTGGATGGGCGAGAGCCGCGGCCATTGGGAAGATGGCAACACGCTGGTGGTGGAGACCACCAATTTCCGCCCCGGTCCTTCCGCCACCAACATCGTGACCGTGGGCTCGCCGCCGGAGAATGACACGCCTGTCAGCCCGCAGGCGCGGTTGGTGGAATGGTTCACCATGACCGGCCCGGACAGCATCACCTACAAGATGACCTGGACCGATCCGGTCATCTTCACCGCGCCCTGGACAGTGCAGTTCGATTGGCGCCGCAACGATGACTACGGCATGTTCGAATATGCCTGCCACGAGGGCAACGT
>DASRXY010000234.1:0-21148 GCA_035654035.1 Sphingobium sp.
TCGGCCAGCAGCAGATCGTGCCGCGCCTTGCTGCCCCAATGATTCATGAGACGCGCGATGCGCCGGTCCTTGGCGGCACTGCCGTCGAACCGCCCGTGCAGTTGCAGGATAGAGAGCGGCCCCAATGGCCCGGGGGGAGGGGGCGCCGCACTCATGAGGCCGCTAACACGCGAGCGAGCAGCCGGTCCACCGCCGCTACCGCCTCCGGCTCGTCCAGCGTCGGCGCATGGCCGACGCGGGGCACTTCGGTCACGTCCAGATCCGGCATCGCCTCTTTCATGCGCGCCGTGGTCTCGGGGGACAAGAGATCGCTGAGCGCCCCGCGTACCAGCGCGAGCGGCATCCCCGCCAGCGCACCATAAGCCGGCCACAGATTGACGTTCGCATCCGCCTCCGACGCGCGGAAGGGCTCGGAAATGCGCTGGTCGTAATCGAAGACGATGCGGCCCTGGCTGTTGACCTTGCACAGCCGCTTGGCGAAGCGCAGCCAGTCCTGCAAGCGCCAGTCGGGATAGATGACGCGGTTGATCGCGCTCAGTTGCCGGGCGGCATGAACCCATGTGGGCTGGGGCCCGCCGGTGCCGACATAGGTGCGGATGCGCTCCAGCCCGGCCGGGGCCAGTTCCGGGCCGATGTCGTTGAGCAGCACGCCGGCCAGCCGCTCGCGCCGCACGGTCGCCAGCAGCATGAGCATGATGCCGCCGAGGGAGGTGCCGATGCCCACGAAGCGCGGCACCGCCAGCGCATCGATCAGGGCCATGAGATCCTGAAGATAGACCAGCGGCACATAGGTCATCGGATCCTTGGCGTAGCCGCTCTCGCCCCGCCCGCGCAGTTCCACGCAGAGGACGCGCCAGCCCTCGTTTGCCAGCCGGTCGGCCAGATCCTCGAAATCACGCGCATTGCGGCTGAGGCCCGGGATGCAGAGGACGGCCGGCCGATCTTCACGCCCGGCATAGTCGCGATAATGGAGCCGCAGCTCGTCGTGCGACGACCAAAATTTGTCCTCATAGGCGACCACGCTTGATCCTTTCCTCGCCCCGCTCCCATATTGCCGCATGGAAGAGAGCCTGCAAGCAAGCAATTACCGTCCCGAGCGCGCCATCGAGGAAATCGCGGACTTCATTGCCGACCCGGTGAGGCCCGCGGCCTTTCCCGAGGCGATCCTGCGCTTGCGCAACGATCGCGCGGCGGCGAGCGTGGGGCTGGCGGGACTGGACGATGCCGCCTGGGTGCGCCACTTCGCCCGGTTCGAGCCGCTGCCCGGCGCGCAGCCGGAGCCGCTGGCGCTGCGCTATCACGGGCACCAATTCCGCGTGTACAATCCCGACCTGGGCGACGGGCGCGGCTTCCTCTTCGCGCAACTGCGCGAGAGCGATGCGGCCGGGGGACGGCTGCTCGATCTCGGCACCAAAGGCTCGGGCCGCACGCCCTGGAGCCGCACCGCCGACGGGCGACTGACGCTCAAGGGCGGCGTGCGCGAAATCCTGGCGGCGGAGATGCTGGAGGCGTTGGGCGTCACCACCAGCCGGCTCTTCTCGCTCATCGAGACCGGCGAGCAGCTTGTGCGCGGCGACGAGCCCTCGCCCACCCGCTCGGCCGTGATGGTGCGCCTGAGCCATGGCCATATCCGCATCGGCAGCTTCCAGCGGCTCGCTTATCACGGCGAGCAGGAGAATATCGCGCGGCTCACCGATTATTGCCTGCGCCACCTGCTGGGCGTGACCGTGCCGGCCGGCGGCAATGCGGCGCTGGCGCTGCTGGAGGCGGTCACGGCGCGCACGGCCGATCTGGCAGCGAGCTATATGGTCGCGGGCTTCGTCCACGGCGTGCTCAACAGCGACAATATCGCGATCACCGGCGAAAGCTTCGATTATGGGCCGTGGCGCTTCACGCCGCTGTGGACACCCGGCTTCACGGCCGCCTATTTCGACCAGACCGGCCTTTATTGCTTCGCCCGGCAGGCGGAGGCGATCCATTGGGATCTCGCCCAGCTCGCCGGCGCGCTGGCCGAGCAAGCCGACGCCGAGGCGCTGGTGGCCATCCTGCGGCGCTTCCCGGCGCTCTACGAGGAGCGGCTGATCGCGCGTTTCCTGTGGCGCATGGGCCATGCCGCACCGGACGACACAGCCGCACGCGCCTTCGTGGAAGCCGCCGTGATCGCGCTGCGCGAAAGCGACGTGCTCATCGACCGCTTCTTCCTCGATGCCCGGCGCGGCGCCCTCTCAGGCCCGGCCTATGCCGGCGCGCGCTGGGCCGCGGTGCGCGGCGCGCTGGCCGCCCTGACGCCGCGCCCCAGCCATCTCGACCATCCCTATTGGGCCGGTGAGACACCCTGCTCTATGCATATCGACGAGGTGGAAGCGATCTGGGCCGCCATCGCCGAACGCGACGACTGGGCGCCCCTTCACGCCAAGGTGGCAGCAGTGCGTGCGATGGGAGAAGCGCTGGGGGCGGTGAAGGGATAAAGGCGGCCGCGCTCCCGCGCAGGCCGGCGCGCCGGGTCCGCCAACGACGTCGCCACCCCGGCATCCTGCTTTGGCAGGACCACAATTGCAGGATGCGGACATGCAGGACGCGGCGCGAGGGCCCCTGCCCTCAGCCGCCCGAGCGCTCTCCCGCGCGGCGATAGGAGAAGACCGTGGCCGGGGGGACATTGCGGATGATGGTGCCCACTTTCTCCACTTCCAGGTCGAGCTGGCGCGTCACGGCGCGTGCGGCGGGCGGGCGTGGGGAATAAGTGAACTGGACGAAGCTGCCGCCCGGGCGGAGCAGCGTGAACGCTTCGCTCAGGATGGCGTGTTGCAACTCCTTGCTCATGGCGAGCAGCGGCAGGCCGGAGATGATGCACTGATAGCCGCCCAGCCCGCCCACGGCCTCTTCCGCGACGCGCTGCGCCGGCGTCTCGAGGATGCGCACGCCCGGCAAGGTGCGGCGCAGGTCGCGCGCGAAGCCCTCGTTGATCTCGACCACTTCGAGCTGGTCCGCGGGGAGGCCGATGGCGAGGATTTCGCGAGTCAGCGCGCCGGTGCCGCCGCCCAGTTCCATGACGCGCCCGCCAGCCGGATCGATCTGCGTGGCCATGAGCCGGCCGAGCCAGGGGCTGCTCGGCACGATCGAGGCCGTCTGTCGGGGCTTGCGCAGCCAGGCCTGGAGAAAGCGGGCATAATCGCTGACGGCCGTCCTGCGTTCCGCCAGCATCGAACCGTCAATTGGGGGCATTGCCTCTCACACACGCTGTCCTGAGGCGGCGCATGGTAGAGACAGGGTGGGCGCAAGAAAAGAGCTAAATAGTGCTGCGAGAGATGAGAAATATTGCAAGACCGGCCTCTCCGCGCCTTGCCGCTTGATTGTGCCGGAGAGGCCAGACACGACCGGGCCACCGCCGGTCCCCGCCTGAACGACGCCGGACGCGCGCGTCAGATCTCGTGCCAGGTCTCGTCGCCGGCAGGATCGCTCGAGACGCTGCGCATCGCGATCCGCTCCTCGATCTCGTCCTGCAAGCGCAGGCGCAGCGTCTCCAGCGTGATCGTGCCCGCCTCCGCCACCATGTCCGGCGCGCGCAGCGTGCGTGCCAGATTCTCGTGACGCTGACACACCTCGTCGATGGTCTGGAGCACGTTCATGTGGCTGCGCACGATCTCGGGATCGGTGCACAGTTGCAGCCCCATATTCTCCAGCACGATGCGGATGCGGTCCAGCTCGTCGGCGACGAGGGCGCGCATCACGCCATCGGGCAGCACCGCTTCGGGCGGTGGCGCACCACTTTCGAGGCGAGTCATATGGCTCATGCGGCGGCCTTGTCCTGGCTGGCGGTATCGACGATCGCGGCGCACAGCGCCCCGAGCGGAAGCTGCGTGATGCCGGGATCCCGCGCGATCACCGCGTCGATCACTTCGCTCACCAGTGCGCTGTCCTTGGTCTGGCAGAAGGTCCGCGCGCCGGCGGCCTTGAGCGCGGCCATGCCCATGGCGCCATCATCGCCCATGCCGGTGAGCACGGCGGCAATGGCCTGCGCGCCGGCGGTCTTGGCGAGCGCCGCGAAAAGCAGGTCGGCAGAGGGGCGGAAGCCCTTCACCGGGTCGCGCGGCAGCAGGCGGATAGAGCCGGCGGGCCAACGATCGACGACGACATGGGTGCTGGGGTCGGCCGCGACATAGACGAAGCCCTGCTCCAGCTTCATGCCATCCTCGGCCAGCTTGACTCCAGGCTTGATCGAACGCTCCAGCTTGGCGCCGAAGCCGGCCGCCAGCCCATCCTCCATCTGCTGGAGGATGATGGTGGGCGGGCAGTTCTCCGGCATGCCGGCCAGCAGCTCGGCATAGGCCTCGATGCCGCCGGTGGACGCCGCCATGGCGACGACCGAGCCGTTCCACTTGAAGCCCTCGGCCGCCGGCGGCGGGGGCGGCGCGGCCTTGTCCGACGCGGGCTTGAGCTTGGCCTTGGCCGCGGCGATCACCAGCTTGCACAGCTTGCCGGAAATCGCGTCAAACTCCTCCTGCGTCGCCTGCTTGGGCTTGGGGAAGCAATCCACCGCGCCCAGTTCCAGCGCCTTGATGGAAATCTCCGCACCTTTCTGCGTCAGGGTCGAGAGCATGATGACGGGCATGGGATTGGTGGCCATCAGCTCGGCCAGGAAATCGATGCCGTTCATGCCGGGCATTTCAATGTCGAGCGTGATGACATCGGGCTTGAGCTGCGGGATCATCTCGCGCGCCTCATCCGCGTTGGCGGCGCTGTCGAGAACGATGATGTCGCCCGATTTCTCCAGCGCCGCCGTGAAGAGGGCGCGCATGGTGACGGAGTCATCGACGATCAGGACGCGGGTTTTCTCGGCCATGGGGAAGATACTCTCTCTTACTTAAGTCTGGGGCCCGGCGAGCGATTGTTGCAAAGCAGCTCTGTGTATCAGGCGAAGGATGCGCGAAGCGTTAATGCGTGACCCGGCGGACCGCGGCGACCAGCTTCTCCGGATCGAACGGCTTGACGATCCAGCCCGTCGCACCGGCCTGGCGGGCGCGCGCCTTCTTCTCTTCCGAGCTTTCCGTGGTGAGCACCAGGATCGGCCGGTCGACATGGCGGCGCTGCTCGCCGCGCAGCCGCTCGATGAGGCCGAAGCCGTCCAGCCGCGGCATATTGATGTCGGTGATGATGAGGTCGACCTCATTGGTCTCCAGCCAGGCGAGCGCCGCCTCGCCGTCCTCGGCCTCCACCACCTCGTAGCCGTTGCCGCACAAGGTCATCTTGAGCAGCGCCCGCATGCTGTGACTGTCGTCCACAGTCAGGATTTTCGTCGTCTCAAACATAGTCATACGCTTCCCTGCCCACAGTTCAGAAGAATTCCACATCGCCCACATTCTCGGGCCGGCTGCGGACCGGCACCGGCGGCGGTGCGGCAGACTGCACCACATGCCGACACCGGGCTTTTCCCACCGCCGCCAGGAAATCGACCCGGCGCGCGCAATCGCCACCGACATCCCGGTGGCTCAATGTTATTCCCTCAGCGTTTAAGAATCGTTCAGCGAAGGCCGCATTTACCGTGCCGATCGCCCGCATCTGCCGATGAATGTTCGCGCCGCCATAGATATGCGCGCGCATCCGCGACTTGACGGCCCCCGCCTGCATCATGCGGTTGATGAGCAATTCCATCAGATAGAGGCCGAAATGCTCGTCCAGCGAGGGCGGCTGGCCCTCGCGGTGCTCCGGCTCGGCGAGCAGGAAGTGGTTCATACCGCCCACCTTGGAGATGGGATCGAACAGGCACGCAGCGATACAGCTGCCCAGCACCGTGGTGAGCATCACCTCCGGGTCGGCAGTCACTTCGGCCGCGCCCTGCATCACCGTGATGCGGGGCGGCACCAGCGTCGGGAATTTCCGGCTGGGCTCGACGAACATGTCAGGCAACGAGCGCCAGCGCCTTGTCGGCGATGCGCGGCAGGCCCAGCACATATTTGGCCGCGCCGATCTCCGCCGCCACCTTGGGCATGCCATAGACGACGCAGGTCGCCTGATCCTGTGCGATGGTAGGACAGCCGGCCTTGCGCATGGCCAGCAGGCCATGCGCGCCATCCGCCCCCATGCCGGTGAGCAGCACGCCCACGCCACGCCCCGGCAGCTCGCGCGCGACGCTGTTGAAGAGCATGTCGATGCTCGGGCGATGCCCCGAGACGAGGTCGCCCGGTCGCAGCCGGCCGATGATGCGATCCCCGCCGTTGCGCACCGTGAAGTGACGCTCATTGCCTGGCGCGATATACACATGACCCGGCCGCAGCGGCATGTCCGCCTCGGCAAGCTGCACCTTGGGCGCGCACTGCTCGTCCAGCCGCCGCGCCATGGCGGAGGCGAACTGGCCGTTGATATGCTGCACGATCACGGTCGGCGGACAGTTGGCAGGGAAGCGCTTGAGCACATGATGCAGCGCTTCCACGCCGCCGGTGGAGGCGCCCATGGCAATAAGGCCGTTCTCCACCCGCTCGCTCGTCTCCAGGATCTGCGCGGCGCGGGCCGCCATCGGCTGTTCGAGCTGGAAGGAGCGCGAGAGGTTGATCTTGGCGGCACGGCGGATCAGCTCGGCGAGCCGGCCCTTGTCCTCCAGCATCTCGCCGTTCGAGCCGGTGGGCTTGGCGTAGCAGTCGACCGCGCCCAGCTCCAGCGCGCGCATGGTGGCGTTGGTGCCTTCCTGCGTGAGCGTGGAGACGATGACCACCGGGGTCGGCCGCAGCCGCATGACCCTTTCCAGGAAATCGAGGCCGTTCATGCCCGGCATTTCGATGTCGAGCGTGACCACGTCGGGGTTGCGCGCCTTCATGAGCGCGCGCGCCTCGGCCGCGTCGGGCGCTTCGCCGACCACCTCCATGTCCGGCTCGCGCTCCACCATCACCCGGATGAGCGCGCGCATGGTAGCGCTGTCGTCGACAATAAGTACCCTGATCCCCATCAGCTTATCTTTCTGTATGTCGTGAGGTTGACGAGCTCCAGCCGCGCTTCGGCGGGGCCGGAGACCCGCTCGCTATGGCCGATGAAGAGATGGCCGCGCGGCGTGAGCTGGTCCGCGAAGCGGGCAATGAGCCGCTCGCGGGTCGGCTGGTCGAAATAGATCATCACATTGCGGCAGAAGATGACGTCGAACGGACGCCGCATCGGCCAGCCGGCGTGCAGGTTCAGCGTGCGGAAACGCACGAGCTGAGTCACTTCCGGCGCGATGGTGGCGACGCCGTCCGCCAGCTTTACCCAGCGGGTGCGCAGCGCCTCCGGCAGCGGCTCCACTGCCTCTGCGTCATATTGCGCGCCCCGGGCCTTGGCGAGGGCATGATCGGCCAGATCGCTCGCCAGAATGGCGAGGTCCGCCCGCATGATCGCCCGCGCCTCGTGCGGATCGGTGCCCAGCAGGGTCATGACCAGCGAATAGACTTCCTCGCCGCTCGACGAGCCGGCGGACCAGATGCGCACCGGGCCGCCATGCAGAAGCCGGTCGACCAGAGCGGGCCGGATATGATCGCGGAAGAATTCGAAGTGGTGCGCCTCGCGCCAGAAGAAAGTGTGATTGGTGGTGAGCGCACACACCGCCTTGCGGGCTTCCACCGGATCGTTCTGGATCCGCTGGATATAGTTGGCGAAGGTGCCGGCATTGCTCTCGCGCACCAGCGGAGCGATGCGCGAATAGACCAGAGTGGATTTGCCCGGCGGCAGCACGATGCCCGCCTGGCTGTAGATCATCGCCCGGATCGCCTCGAAGTCCTTGCGGGAATAAATCTGCTCGCTGACTCCGGGGAAGGCGGTGAACTGATCGCCGCTCTCGTGGATCATGCAACCAGCCTCAGCCCCGTGGAGCCCACCACCGAGCCCACCATCATGTCGACATCGAGGATGAGCGCGACCTTGCCATCGCCCAGGATCGTGGCGCCGGCCACGCAGGCGACCGGCTTGTAGTTGGATTCCAGGCTCTTGATGACGAACTGGCGCTGGTCGAGGATGTTATCGACCTGGAGCACCGCCGAGCCGCTGTTCTCGGTCTCGACGACGATGAGCACGCTCTCCTCGGGCCGCTTGACGGCGCCATGCGCATTGAGCTGCGTGTCGACCGGGATGATCGGCAGGAACGTGCCGCGCACGTTGAGCATGTTACGGCCATTGCCCATCGGGCGCAGGTCGCCTTCCTCGGGGCGCAGGCTCTCCACCACATGGGTGAGCGGCACCACGAGCGTCTGGTCGCCGACCGAGACGATCATGCCGTCCGAAATGGCCAGCGTGAGCGGCAGGGCCAGCGTGAAGACGCTGCCCTGGCCGGGCGTGGACTGGATGGAGATGCGGCCGCCCAGATCCTTCACATTCTGGCGGACCACATCCATGCCGACGCCCCGGCCGGAAATGTTGGACACGGTCTGCGCGGTCGAGAAGCCGGGCGCGAAGATGAGATTGTCGATCTCTTCATTGGTGAGCTGGGCATCGGGCGAGACGAGGCCGCGCTCCACCGCCTTGGCCAGCACGCGCTCGCGGTTGATGCCCGCGCCATCGTCGGCGATGGAGATGAGGATGCGGCCGGAGCGGTGCTCGGCCGAGAGACGCAGCATGCCTTCCGCCGGCTTGCCCGCGGCCTCGCGCACCTCGGGCGTTTCCAGGCCGTGGTCGACGGCATTGCGGATGAGGTGCGTAAGCGGCTCGCCCAGGCGCTCCACCACGGTCTTGTCCAGCTCGGTGCCCTCGCCCGACACTTCCACGCGCACGCGTTTGCCGGTCGCCGCCTCCAGCTCGCGCACGATGCGCGGCACGCGGCTGAACACGCTGCCGATGGGCTGCGCGCGGATGGACATGGCGCTGTCCTGCAATTCGCGGGTGAGCTGGTCGAGCATGCCCAGCTCGTCGATGGCGGACATGCCGAGATCGATCATGCGCTGCGCCATCATCGCCTGGGCGATGACCAACTCGCCCACCGTGTCGATCAACCGATCGAGCTTGATGAGATCGACACGGATGGTCTGCCCCGCGGCGACGGCGACCTTGCGGTTTCCCTCGGACGGCGCCGCCGCAGCAGCAGCAGCGGCGGGCGCCGGTGCCGCCTTGGCCGGCTCCGCAGACGTGGGGGCGGGCACGGCGGCGACGGGCTCAGCCACCGGTGCGGGCGGCGCGGCGGGCGCGGCTTCTGCCGCCGGCTCGGGTGCCGGTGCGGCGGCGGGCATTGCCTCCGCCGTAGCGGGCATGGCAGGGGCCAGCACGCGGATTTCCACATCATCGCCGACAAAGTCGAAAATCTCGCGGATCTGCCCTTCGGTCACGTGGGCGGGCACGGAGAAGCGCCAGATCAGATAAGTTTCTTCCGGATCGAATTCGGCGAGCGGCGGCACGCGATCGGTGTTGACCGAAACACAGCGGCCACCCAGCAGCGCGACCTCGCGCGCGAGCAGCAGCGGCTCGGACCCGTTCTTGAGCGAGCCGGCCAGCGGCTTGATGTCCACCAGCCACTCGGCCTGCGCCTGTGCCGGCGCGGGCATCCCGGCATCGGCGTCGGCGTCGGTCTCGGCGGGCACGCCCTCGTCGCTGTCGATGGCGCCGATGAGACTGTCGAGATCGAAGTCCAGATCGACCTCGTTCGCGCTGGCCGCAGCTTCCGGTGCGGCGGGCTCCTCGGGGGCGGCGCCGCTCTCGGCCGCGACGGCGCGCGCTTCCAGATCCGCGCTCACGGCCGCGTCGTCCGGCATGTTGCCCTCGCCCCGCGCCGCCGCCACATGGTCGGCGAGCAGATCGAAGGCCCGCAGCATCAGGCTAGTAAGGCTTTCATCCAGCGGCAGGACACCCTCGCGCACGAAGGAGAGCACCGTCTCGAACTTGTGCGTGAAGGCCTGCAACGCCGTGAAGCCGAAGGCGCCGGCGCCGCCCTTGATGGAGTGGACCGAGCGGAAGATGCCGTTGACGGTCTCATGGTCCACATCGCCTTCGCGGCAGTCGAGCAGGCCCTGCTCGGCGACGGTCAGCGCTTCCTCGCATTCGAGGAAGAAGATCTGGAGAATATCCTCGTTGGTCACTGTCTATTCCCTTCAGGCCGCGATGCCGAACATGGCGGAGAGGCCGCTGAGCGAAGCGGCACCTTTCAGCTCGTCCGATGCGTCGACGACCTGGAATGCGAGCGAGCGGTCCTGCGCGGAGAGCGCGGCGCTGGCGAGGAGCTGGAGGCCGGCGAGCCCGACCCGGTTGACCTTGGAGCCGTCGATGATGAGCGCCTCGCCCTTCTCGCACTGATCCATCAGCTCGCGGGCAATCAGCGACAGGTTCAACTTGTCCAACACCGCCGGAAGCATGATCGCGCTCATTTCACTATCCCCTGACATGTCACTTCTGCGCCCCGAGCGGCCCGCCACGCGTCATGGAGAAGGGCGCCGTCGCCAGCCCGGGAACGGCCTGCACCGCGCCTCGTCCGTTCTGTGACATGCTGACACCCTGATTCTGTCTCACGACCCGCAGTTCTTTCTTCCTGACCGCCCCTCGCCCGCGCTCAGGGGCGTGACGGCCGTCTGTCGATCGCCCGGGGCGCGCACCCTGAAAAGCCGCGCCCCGGGCCGTCCCTTAAAATTCCGACCAGTCTTCGTCCGCGCTCGCCTTCATCGCGAGATTGCCCGCGACCGGCATGGGCGCGGCGCGCACCGGCGCCGGACGGGCGGCGGCGGGAGCAGCGCGCGACCCAGCCGAGGCAGGCTGGCGCGCGCTCAGGCGGAAGCGCGTGAGCAGCGCCGCCAGCCGATCAGCCTCGCTCGCCAGATTGCGCGCGGCGGCCGTGGTCTCCTCGACCATCGCGGCGTTCTGCTGGGTCATCTTGTCCATGTCGCTGATCGAGCTGTTGACCTGCTGCACATTGCCGGCCTCCATCTCGGCGGCGCCCGCCATTTCGCCGATCAGGCCATTGATCTCGCTGATCTTGGTGACGATGCGCTCCAGCATCTTGCCGGTTTCGCCGACCAGGCCGACGCCGTGATGCACCTGCTCGCTGGAGGTGGTGATGAGCGCCTTGATGTCCTTGGCGGCATCGGCCGAGCGCTGGGCGAGTGCCCGCACTTCGTTGGCGACGACCGCAAAGCCCTTGCCCGCCTCGCCGGCCCGCGCGGCTTCCACGCCGGCGTTGAGCGCCAGCAGGTTGGTCTGGAAGGCAATGCCGTCGATCACGTTGATGATCTGGCCGATCTCCTGGCTGCTCTTCTCGATGGCATCCATCGCACTGACGGCCTGGCGGACGACTTCACCGCCCTGCGAGGCATCCTTGTGCGCCATCTTGATGGAGCCGCTGATCTCATTGGCGTTACGCGCGCTCTCGGCGACCATGTTGGTCACCTGGCTCGTCGCCGCCGCCGTCTCTTCCAGGCTCGCGGCCTGCTGCTCGGTGCGGCGCGAGAGATCCTCGGACGCCACGCGGATTTCGGTGGAGCCGGCATGCACGCTCTGCGCCGAAGCCGAGACCTGGCTCAGGCTCTGGTCGAGGCCGGATACCGCCTGATTGAAGCTGAGGCGCAGTGCCTCGTAGCGGCCACTGAAGGGCGTCTCGATCTTGTGGGTGAGGTTGCCACTGGCGAGCTGCTCCAGCCCGCGGCCGAGCGTCTCCACCATCTGGTCCTGCGCGGCATGATCGGTGACCTGCAAGGCATTGGTCTTGAAGACCGCCATGGCGCGGGCCAGCCGGCCGACACAGTCCTCATGCTCGGTGAAGCGCACCGGGCTGTCGACATCGCCGGCCGCCAGCGCTTCCATGCGCTCGACGGTCTTCACATAAGGCGTGCAGATGAGCGATTTGGCCGTCTGCATGGCGATCACGCCGGCCGCCAGCGTCGCGGCGGCGAGGCCGAGGCCCCAATAGGCATAGCCCAGCCACGCCAGCACCACACCAGCCAGAGAGAGCGTCGAAAGCCCCGCCTGCACCATGACCAATGCACTGAATTTACTGCGTATCGGGGCACTCTTCTCAAACCAGTCAAGCATCCTGCATTCCCTTCCGAACGAACCGTGACATCACGAGACGTTCACCTGGCCCCCGGCGACCCAAGTGAAAGAGGTTCCAGACAGGAAGCGGACTCGCGGCGGCCTGCCCGCCGGCCGGCCGCGAAAAGGGCCGATTCTTCTTGCCTGGTCGGCCCTCCGCACCCCGAAAAGGGAGCAGGGGGACCGGCCTCACCAGGCAGGCATGCACCAGCATTGGGAAAAATAGGGTTAACCCGCGCGACGGCTTGCGGCGTTTTGCCCCGTCAGCGTTCGACGGTCAGATTTCCGCCTGGATCAGCCAATCGTGGAACAGGCGCACCGCGCGCGATTCGAGCGCCCGGTGCCGGCAGACGAAGAAGTAGCGATAGGGGCTCTCGATCTGCTGATCGTCGAAAAGCCGGGCGATGCGCGCGTCCTGCGCGTGACGCAGATGACGGCCATGCATGACCGCGATTCCCAGCCCCTGCGCGGCGGCTTCCAGCATGAGCGCCCCCGAATCATAATCGTCGATGGCGGCCGGTTGCAGATCGGGCAGGCCCACGCCGGCCTTCCACACGTCGAACGTGGCGGGCATGTCGCGGTGAATCAGCACCGTCTCCTTGGCGATGTCCTCGGGCCGGCGGATCTGCTGGGGCCCCTCCGTGCGGGCGCGGGCAGCAATGAGATACACCTCGTCGCGGTCCAGCTCGCGCGCGTAGAGCGAAGGGTCGACATCACGCGCCAGCACGATGGCGGCGTCCAGCCCGTCGCCAAGGCGGGCGATGGCGTTGGGCGTGGTGTCCACGTCCAGGTGCAGCTCGGGATGGGCGCGGCGCAGCTCGCCGAGGCGCGGGAAGAGCCGCTGGCTGGCGAAGAGCGGCAGCACGCTCAGCCGCAGCCGCAGCGCGCGCACGCCGCTCGTCGACGCCTCAATAGCGGCGCTCAGCGCATCCAGCGCCGGCGCGATCTCGTTAAGCAGGCGCGTGCCCTGGCTGTTGATCTCCAATTGCTGGTGGCGCCGGTCGAACAGGGGGAAGCCCAGGAAGCGCTCGAGCGCCTGGATACGGCGGCTGAGCGCCGGTGCCGAGAGGGCAAGCTCTTCCGCGGCCGCCTTCACCGATCCGGTGCGAGCGACCTGAACGAACGCTTCGAGAGCGGTCAGGGGCGGTAGCCGACGCATCGCGCGCCTAACGCCTGGGAAACGACACGTGTTGCATCGCACAAGCATGCCGCAAGCCGGCGGCGGATGCCAGTGGCATTTGCATGCTGTGGGCATGGCGCGTGCCGGGCCATGGCGGCACCGGAGCGACGTTCCGCCGCCGAACGCGTCGTGCCGCGCAGGGCCACGACGGGTGATTCGCGGCGCGCTCCCCGAGCTGACAATGCCGAGACGGCGCGACGGACCCCGATCCGCGAAAAAGCCGGCTCCTTTGGGCAGGGCGACTCGGCCATGGTTAACGTCAAGGCGCTCTTTGCCCCGAAGCGACGGATTGTGCGGTAGAATCGGCCAAAAATGCCGTGGCCGCCCCTGTCCCAAAACGGGAAACACGCCGCTCCAAGACCATCTGCGGACATCAAATTTGGTAAAAACATTCTTAACAGGTTTGCGTCTTGCACCCTCGTTAGGCGATAGGGGCGCCGTCGGCACGATGGGGGCCCGACAGAATTTCGATGTGGGAGAAATTGAGATGAAGAAGGCTATCTATCTGGCCGCCGCCGCGACGGCGATGTTCGCCATGGCGCCGAGCGCGCAGGCCGCCACCTATGTCTGCGGCACCGACGCGGCCTGCACCTTCAGCGAAACGCCCTATGGCACTGGCGGCTACGGCCTGAGCGTGTTCCGCGACACGCCGACGTTCGACGACTATTTCCAGTTCACGCTGAGCCAGGCCTACAAGCTGACCGTGTCGCTCACCAGCGGCTCGGGCATCTTCAACTACGACGTGCGGGAACTGCTGGAAGGCAGCGAAGCTGGCAGCCAGCTCGGCACGTTCACCAACACCGGTGAAGATGGTCAGCTCGTGCTCTCCGTGGGCGCCGGCACCTATCTCGTGCACGTCAAGGGCGCGCTGGCCAGCGGCCTGAATGGCGGCACCTACAACGGCACCATCGAGCTGAACCCGGTGCCGGAGCCGGCCTCGTGGGCGATGATGATCGCCGGCATCGCGGCCGTCGGCTTCACGATGCGTCGCCGCGCGACGACCGCCCGGATGGCGTTCAGCTAAGACCGGATCCGTCCAGCGCTCGGGGCCCGCGGGAGGGCGGCCCCCGAGCGGGACCACTATCTGGGGGAGCGCCCCGTTCGCACTGGCGAGCGGGGCGTTTTTCTTGCTGCGCATTCGGACGTGTCGCGGGGGGCTGAGGCAAACAGGCGCGCGCCTCTCATTTCCGGTCGGGGCCGGGCCTTGACCGCCACCCGGAATCGGCGATCCTTCTCACCTTAGCACTCAGCTCGTTCGCTACCGAGCATCAGCTCGTTCGCTACCGCAACAGAGCCTTCGTTAGGCACGCCGCCCCCAACTCATCTTATGACTTTATATATAATGTTGATATAGAACGATTTCTTCTTTCGGGTCAGTACGTCCTTCAATAAATTTTAACCGGCCTCTGTAAGATATTGAGCTTTTTTGCTGCACGTGCGTATAAAACGCGGGCCGATCAAAAGGCTTTGTGGGAGACTATCGATGAACAAGTGGATTTACGCGGCCACGGCTGCCGCGACGGCCTTGGCGTGCGCGCCGAGCGCGTCGGCGGCGGAAGTCATCTACACCTGCGGCGCAAGCCCGCGCTGCGACTTCACGCAGGCCAATGGCACCGGCGGCTTCAACAATCTCGTGACACCCGCGGAGCGCGCCTTCGACCATTATTACGCGGTTTCGCTAAGCGAGGCCTACAAGCTGACCGTGTCGCTCACCAGCGCCAGCGCGGTGTTCGGCTTCAGCGCATCGGAACTGCTGGCGGCCGACCGCACGACGTCGCTGGGCACGTTCAGCAACAATGGTGAGCTGGGCCAGCTCGTCGCGGCGGTCGTGCCGGGCCTCTATTATGTGCATGTCGCCGGCGAACTGCTGGCGGACCGGGCCAAGAGCTACACCGGCACGATCGAGATTGCCCCGATCCCGGAGCCCGCGACCTGGGCCCTGATGTTGACGGGCATTGCCGCCGTGGGCACCGCCCTGCGCCACCGGGCGCGCACCACGCGCATCGCCTTCAGCTAAGCGGCAGACGGCGCGGCGCACATCGGCCCGCCCGCACAATCGAAGAGGCGCCGGCTTACAGAGAGCCGGCGCCTTTCTCATGCGCGCTGTCGCATCACATCTCCGGTCGCAGCTTCTCGCTTCGACAGGCGCCTCTCCGCTCGCGGCAATACGAATTCGCCCAGAGCCGATGACGCTCTTCAGCCAAAATGGTCATGAGACAGGCCGCGCAGCCAAACTGCCGGCCCTCCTCCCGCCGAGCCTCAGCTCCGCGACCGCGCCAGCCGCCGCCACAGCCACTCGGCCGGCCCATGTCGCCAGCGACGGCGCCAGAGCGGCGACCAGAGCAGCATGATCGCGCAGCCTACCAGCGCGGCGAGCAGCAGGGCCGGCCGCCCCAGCGTGGCGAACAGGCCCGCGCCATAGCCGTAGAACAGGCTGGTCGCGACGAGGCTGCACAGCAGATAGTTGGAGAGCGCCAACCGCCCCACGGCCCGCACCGCGCCGACCAACGCATGATCGGGCCAGCGCAGCGCAATACCGATGGCCAGCGCGGCATGGGCCGTGGCGAGCGGCAGGCGCAGCGGCAGCGACCAGGCGAAGGTGGCCGCCTGCGCGGCCAGCGGATCGCACGAGAGCAGCACCCAGGCCGCCAGCCCGGCCATCGGCAGCAGGCCGACCACATACGCCCGCCGCCATGTCGCGCGATACTGTTCCGGCAGCCATTGCGCCGAAAGGAAGCCGCCCTTCAGCATCGCCATGCCCAGGGCCATGAAGCCAAGCGTCTCGGGCAGCACATAGAACAGGATGCTGACCAGCTCGCGCGCGAAATCGCCCAGCCGCGCGGCGAAGATGGCGCCATAGCCCGAGCGCAGCAGCGCCGTTTCCGTAGCGATGGTCACGCTGCCGGGTGCGCCGAGCGCGTCGGCAAGCCCCTGCCACGCCAACACCGTCTCGGCCGGGGCGCCGGCGGCAAGCGCATCGGCGCGCAGCCAGAAGGGCGGCAGCACCAGCGCAAGGTCGATCGCCCATTGCAGCGCCAGCAGTCCCAGCGCCCATTTGACCAGCGTTAGCGTATCGAACCGTGCCAGACCCGTGGCGAGCAGCCCGGCCAGCGCGAGCGGCAGCAGGATGTCACCGGGCCAGAGCAGCAGGTGATGGGCCACGCCGAAGGCCAGCAGCCACAGCATCCGCCGCCGATGCGCGGCGACGCCGTCGCGCCCGTCCAGCTCGGCCGACTCCATGACGAGCAGCATCGAGGCGCCGAACATCATGGCGAAGAGTGCGCGGAACTTGCCGTCCACCAGCAGGAAGTTGAAGAGCCATGCGGCCAGATCGAGCGGCCCCTGCCCCTCCAGCGCGAACGGATTGAGCTGCGCTGCCAGCGGCAGGCCAATGGCCGCCATATTGGCGAGCAGAATGCCCATCACCGCCAGGCCGCGCAGGAAATCCAGCGCATCGATGCGCATGCTGTCGTCGCTCATGGTCGCCGGTGCCTTGTCCTTCATCGCATCGCAGCGGCGGAACGGCGCCCCGTCGCCTGTCCGCAGCGGCTCTACTGCCTTTTGCCGTGGCGTCCAGCCCTCGCGCGTGCCAAAGGCGCGCCATGCAATCGGAGCATGAGACGCAAGCGGAGCGCAAGGCCAGGATCGGCGCCGCGTTCGGCGCGGCGGCAGCGCGCTATGAAGCCAGTGCCGGCGTGCAGCGCCGTGTCGCCGCGCATCTCGCCGCCATGGCCGCGCGCGAGCGGCTGCCGGCGGGCGCGCGCATCCTGGAGATCGGCTGCGGCACCGGCCTGCTGACGCGCGAGATCCGCCAGCGCTGGCCGCGCGCGACTCTGGTGGCGACGGACCTTGCGCCGGAGATGCTCGCCATGGCCCGGCGCGACGGCGCCGCCGACCAGCTCCTCGCCATGGATGGCGAACATCCCGTGTTCGATGGCGCCTGGTTCGACCTCATTCTGTCCAGCCTCACTTTCCAGTGGTTCACCGATCTGCCGGCCGCGCTCGCCCGCCTGCACGCGCTGCTGCGGCCCGGCGCGAGCCTCTATTTCGCGACCATGGGCGCGGAGAGCTTCGCAAGCTGGCGCGCGGCCCATGCCGCCTGCGGCGAGACCGCGGGCATTGCGCCCTACCCCACGCTCGCGCAGCTCCGCACGCTGCTCGCGCCCTATCCCGACGCTTTTGCCTGCGACGAGCACCACCAGCTGCCCGAGCGCGGCGGCGCGGCGCTGATCCGCCATTTTCGCGGTCTGGGCGCACAGGTGCCGCATGCCGACTATCGCCCGCTCGGCGCCTCCGCCATGCGCCGCGTGATCCGCGCCTTCGACGCGGGCGGCGGCGAGACCAGCTATCATGTGCTCTACGGGCGGATCACTCATGCCGGCTGAGCGCCCGCCGGTGACGATCCGCCGCACCCGGCCGGCGGATGCGGAGGCGCTGGCGGCGCTCAAGCGCGCGACCTTTCGCGAAACCTTCATCGAGGATTTCGCCATTCCCTATCCGCCCGAGGATGTGGCCCGCTTCGAGGCAGAGACGCGCTCGCCTGCGCGCGTGCGCGCCGAGATCGCCGACCCGGCCTGCGCCAGTTGGGTCGCCGAAGGGGCAGACGGGGCACTGCTGGCTTATGCCTTCGCCGGGCCGTGCCACCTGCCGCACAAGGACGCGCGGCCCAGCCATGGCGAGCTTTACCAGCTCTATGTCGCCCGCGCGGCGCAAGGCCTGGGCCTCGGCCGCGCGCTGATGGCGCGGGCGCTCGATTGGCTGGCCACCACTTATGCCGGGCCGCTGTGGCTCGGTGTGTGGTCCGGCAATGCGCGGGCGCAGGCCTTCTATGCGGCGGCCGGTTTCCGCAAGGTGGGCGGCTATGCGTTCAAGGTCGGCGCCCATCGCGACGCGGAATATATCTTCCGGCGGGAGCCTGGCGACGGGCCGGACGCGCCGATGTGATGAGGTAGATTTGCGATGAAGCGAGCGGTTCGGCACGGCAAGCGCCCCGAGCCGGCCGCGTCGACCCCCGCGCCTGGAGCGTTGAGGGATTATAGCACCAGACTCGACGCGGAGGCGCACAGATCATGTCAATCCCGATCCCGCGCCGCCACCGCCGCGCTCTCGCCGCCAGCGCCGGCTTCCTCGCCCTCGCGCTGTTGGGCGGATGCGGTGGTGATGGGCCGGTGAGCGGCGGCAGCGGCGGCGGCGGCGGCATCATTACGCCCCCGCCATCGCCCACGCCCGCGCCGACACCGGCCCCCACGCCGGCCCCGACGCCGAGCCCCACGCCCACGCCGCCCACGAGCTGGGCTGCCGGCGCCGCGGCGCTCTACGACGCGCCGCCCGATCTCGCCGCTTGCAACCCCGGCACACTCAAGGCTTCGATCCGTCAGGAATTCCTTGCCCGCCTCAACGCCCTGCGGGCGCTGCATGGCCTTACGCCCGTCGCTTATTCGAGCGCGGAAAATGCCGAGGTCGACCAGGCCTCGCTGATGATGGCGGCCAACCGGCAGCTCAGCCATACGCCCCCGGCCAGCTGGCTCTGCTACAGCGATACGGGCGCACGCGGCGCAGCATCGAGCAACCTGATCGGCGGCTGGGGCAATGGCCTGCCCTGGTCCAGCGAGGACGACAATCTCGCGGGCTGGATGACGGAACGCTACAGCGCCTCGATCGGCCATCGCCGCTGGATCCTCGATCCCTTCCTCGCGCGCGTGTCCTATGGCCGGGTGGCGCAGCAGAGCGCGAACGGCATGCGCAGCGACGCCGCAACGCTCAAGGTCTTCAATTTCGCGGTGACCTCACCGCCGCCGGCCAGCGTCCCCGCCTTCGTCGCCTATCCCCAGGGCGACTACCCCGCCCGCTATTTCGGCCCCGGCGATATTCTCTCCTTTTCCGCCGTGGTGAGCAGCACCAGCCGGTCCGCCAATGCGGCAGTGGACTTCTCCGCCGCCACGGTGCGGGTGAGCGATGCCAATGGCGACCTGACCGTCACCGAGCAGAGCGCCGACAATATCGGCTACGGCCTGCCCAACAACCTCCAGTGGAAAGTGACCGGCCTGCAATCCAATGTGCGCTACACGGTGCGTATCACCGGCGTGCGGGGCACGCCGACGGGGAGCTACGAATATATGTTCCGCATTGTGCCGTGAGCGCGCGGGAGGATGATGAGCGGGAGCAATAAGGCGCGGCCCGCGACGGCGCCGCTTCGAGTGGCCGAAGCGATGCCGGCCTCATGCACGGGCGGGTCCTCGCGAAACAGGCGGTCTCCGCACTGATGTGCCGCGCAGTCTGTCGCCGCACTCCCGCGCCGTTACGCGCCCGCGCTCCTGGACCAGCGCACGCCGCACGATCGCGCTCTTTACCGCACACTCCTGCGCCGTCGCGCCCGGCCCCGCTGTGCTTCCGGGCCACCGCATCCCACACCGCCGCTCGCGGCCCTGTACCGCCGGGCTCCTGCGCAGGCAGGAGCACATGAAGTGCTTGCCGAGGCGCCCCTCGTCAACAAGGCTCACCTCGTTCGTGCCGCAATCCGCCAGTAAAGCCGGATAACGCCTCGCTTACAGCTCGTCGCCCATCAGCTTGGGGAAGAAGCCCTCGTGCGCTGCCTTGAGATCGGCCAGCGCGATGGCGTGGTCGCTCTGGGGCAGCTCGAAGATCAGCCGGCCGGCGATGGTCCGGCCGAGCCGCGCCACCGTGACGCCGTGCGCATCGGCCTTGCTCAGCAGTTCCATCAGCGCGGCATCACGCGCCGTCACCACATAGAGGCCCTGATCCTCGGCGAAATAGCTCTGCGCGGCGTTGCCCAGCAGCGGCTGGTCCAGAATCGCGCCGATGCCGCTTGCCAGCGCCATTTCCGCGACCGTGACGGCAATGCCCCCGTCCGACACGTCGTGGCAGGCGGTGATCGCCCCGCAGCGGATCGCGGCGCGGACGAAATCGCCAGTGCGCTTCTCTGCCGCCAGATCAACGCGCGGCGGCGGGCCGGCATCCTTGCCCTCCAGTCCGCGCACTTCGCGCAGCCAGAGCGACTGGCCAAGATCGCCCTTGCGCTCACCCACAAGCAGGATGATGTCGCCGGTTTCCTTGAAGCCGATGGTGCACATGCGCTCGATATCGGGCATCAGGCCGACGCCGCCGATGGCCGGCGTGGGCAGGATGGCGCTGCCGCCGCCGGTCGCCTTGGACTCGTTGTAGAGCGAGACGTTGCCCGAAACGATGGGATAGTTGAGCGCGACGCAGGCCTCGCTCATGCCTTCGAGACAGCCGACGAACTGGCCCATGATCTCAGGCCGCTGCGGGTTGGCGAAGTTGAGGCAGTTGGTGACGGCGAGCGGCTGCGCACCCACCGCCGTGATGTTGCGCCAGGTCTCCGCAATCGCCTGCTTGCCGCCCTCGACCGGGTCCGCATAGCAATAGCGCGGTGTGCAATCGGTGGTGATGGCGAGGCCCTTGGTCGTGCCGTGCACGCGCACCACGGCCGCATCCCCGCCCGGTCGCTGCACCGTGTCGCCGCCGACCATATGGTCGTACTGCTCCCAGATCCAGCGGCGGCTGGCGATGTCCGGCGAGCCAATGAGCGTCAGCAGGTCAGCAGCGATGTCGCTGGTGTCGGCCACGTCGCCCAGCGGCGCGCAGGGCGGAGTCGGCACATGCGGACGATCGTAGAGCGGCGCGTCATCGGCCAGCGGGCCGAGCGGAATGTCGCACACCGTCTCGCCCTTGTGGATGAGCACCATGCGGCCGGTATCGGTCACTTCGCCGATCACCGCGAAATCCAGCTCCCACTTGCGGAAGATCGCCTCGGCAAAGGCTTCCTTGCCGGGTTTCAGGACCATGAGCATGCGCTCCTGGCTCTCCGAGAGCATCATCTCATAGGCCGTCATATTAGCTTCGCGCTGGGGCACCTGATCCATGTCGAGCCGAATGCCGACGCCGCCCTTGCTGGCCATCTCGACCGAGGAGCTGGTGAGGCCGGCCGCGCCCATGTCCTGAATGGCGACAATGGCGTCGGACGCCATCAGC
>DASRXY010000235.1:0-3363 GCA_035654035.1 Sphingobium sp.
CGGTACGCTGTTCGCACCCATCAGCGGCACCGGGCCAAAGCTGGCCCAGCCGGCATCGACTTCGGCCGCCCAGTTGCCGCGCAGGAGCAGGCGGATGAAGGCAGTCTCGGACATGAGCTGATCGATCACCTCGAAGCCCTCCGGCAGCGCGGTCTCGAAGACATAATAGCGCCGGATATAGGGCGCGAGATCGTCGGACGGCGCGTAGTTCCGCGACAGCAGCAATGACCTTCCCCCTCCCCGTGCTTCGAGGATGCTTTTTTCCGTCCGCCACGCTGACAGCCGATTGCGCGGCGGCGTAACCCGGAAAATAACTATGGGAGCGGCGGCGCGAACTCAATCGCGCAATCGCCAGGGCCTATCGCTCGGTGGGGCCCCACAGGCTGGCGCCCAGCACATAGCCGCTTTTGCCCTCCGCCTCGAAGGCGCACCAGCCATTGGCGCACCCCGAGAGCTTGCCGACCACCCCGGGGGCCAGCCGATAGAGTAGCCGCGCGGTCGTCGAGGGCCGGTCGCGCAGTTCCGCTTCGCCGCCCTTTACGATGCCCATGCGATCATCCTTGAGCAGCCGCACGTGGAACCAGCCGACGGTGCCGTCCGGATCCTCGACCTTGCGCCAGTCGGGATAGGTCTCGATCACACGGACGGGCAGGTTGCGGCGCATATAGACCCAGCTTGCCGGGAAATTGCGGCTCGGGCCGACGCGCATCACCGCCTCGCCCTTGGCGATGGAGGCCCAGTAAGGCGGCTTCTTGAGCGCCTGCGCGGACGCGCCGCTGCCGGCACCAGCCAGCGCCGTCAGCCCCAGAGCCGCTCCGAGCCCGATCCGCACCCACATTCCCGTCGAATCTCCCTTGCCGCGCCGCGATGGCGAAGCCGCGTCTTGCCATGCCCACCGATGACGAGCAACCGGATCGCAGGCGCGGACAGCGCTTACAATTCGCGAAATCGCGCGGAGCGGATCTGCGTGAACTTGCCGGCCCGGTTGAGCTTGTAGAGCACCAGGCTCTCCAGCTCGCGCACATCGCCCGCGCGGGTCGGCCACAGCTCGAAATCGGGCCAGTCGCGGATGGTGGTGAAGCGCGTGTGGACATGCAGGCCGACGCCGCTTTCCCCCAGCACGATGTCGAGAATGCGCAGTTCTTCGCGGATATGCTGCTTCACCCCCCGATAGAAATCGACAATACCCTGCCGCCCGACGATCCGCTTGCGATCGCCCAACTGGAAATCGACATCTTCCGCATAGAAACGGGAAAACCCGTCGAAATCGTCCCGGTTGAACGCATCAAGATAAAGCTGGAATTCCTCGCGTGTCATGCTGTCTCCCCTGTTCCCGCCTTACGCGTCAGCGTTACTGAACCCCAAAGCGGACGACGAGTCGAGGTTCGTCGTCCGGCCCGCGAAGATCCGGTTCTCGAAATGAAGGATGTGGGCTCGGCCCCGGGTAAAGGGGAGATTGCGTGAGGCCGCAGGATCTTCCCGCTGGAGAAAGTCGGCTGGATATCAGGGCTGAATTGGACTGGCGACAAGGGCTAAATGGCGGAGAGGGTGGGATTCGAACCCACGTTACGGTTGCCCGTAAACCGCATTTCGAGTGCGGCGCATTCGACCACTCTGCCACCTCTCCGCAGAGGAGCGCCGGTGCTGGACGGGCGGGAAGGCCTGCCGAGCGGCGTGTCGAGCGGACGCCGTTAGCCGATGGCGAGGGCTTTGCCAAGCGTCCTGCACTGCAAATCTTGCGCTTGCGCAGGGAGGCACTACATCGTGCTCATGAACCAGTCGATCAACGATAGCGCGCCGCGCCGCAAGGGCGCCGCCGACCGCTCCCTCCCCGCCGCCTTTGCGCAGGCGCCGCGTGTCTCGCACGCGTTGTTCCGCATCGGCGACCGCGTGCGGCATAGCATCTTCGGCTTCCGCGGCATCATTTTCGATGTCGATCCCGTCTTCGCCAACAGCGAGGAATGGTATGCGCAGGATCCGCGCCAGCCGGACCGCAACCAGCCCTTCTACCACCTGCTCGCCGACAATGGCGAACAGAGCTACATTGCCTATGTGAGCCAGCAGGACCTGCTTGCCGACGAGGGTCGCGAACCGATCGACCATCCGGCGGTGGACATGATGTTCACGCGCGAGGCAGATGGGGCCTATCGGCTCGACGCCCAGCATTGGCATTGAGGCAGAGGCGGCGCGTCTCGCCGGAGCGAGCGTGCCGCCGCCTGCTATGTCCGCTCAGGCCTTGATCTTCCAGCCCCGCGCCAGAGCGCGATAGCAGGCGAAGCCCAGCGCCAGATTGACCGCGAGCAGCACGGCCCCGCCCAGCAGCACGGGCGAATCCGCCTGCGCCAGAAACCCGTAGCGGAAGCCGGAAATGGCATAGAAGAACGGGTTGGCGTGGCTGATCTGGCGGAACAGCGGCGCGACATGATCCATCGAGTAGAAGGTGCCCGAGAGGAGCGAGAGCGGCGTCACCACGAAATTGGCGATGGCAGCCGCATGATCGAACTTCTCGGCCCAGATGGAGGTGAGCACGCCGATGAACGCGAGCATGGCCGTGCCCATCAGGCCGAACCACAGCACCGCCCAGGGATGCGCCGGCATCACATGCACGCCGGGCCACAGCAGCATTGCGCCCCAGATCGCGAAGCCGACCAGGATCGCCCGCGTCATGGACGAGGCGACCAGCGCAAGGAGCAGCTCGCCGGCCGAGACCGGCGGCATCAGGAAATCGACGATGGTGCCCTGCATCTTGCCGGCGAGCAGCGAGAAGCTGGCGTTCTGATAGGCATTCTGGATCATGCCCATGACGATGAGGCCGGGCGCCACGAAATCCGCGAAGGGCGCGCCCATCACGGTGATACCGCCCCGCCCCAGCGCGAGGGTGAAGATCACCAGATAAAGAAGGGTCGTCACGGCAGGCGCCCATATCGTCTGGAGCTGCACCTTCATGAAGCGGCGCACTTCCTTCATGTAGAGCGCGAGCATGCCCGCCCAATTGACGTTACGGATAACGAGCACGCCGGGCTCGTGCTGGATCAGGCCGGATACGGGGCCGGGCTCGCTTTGCTCTGACATGTCTGACATGCAACGCGGCCTATCCATTCCAGTCTCGTTTCGCAACGCGCACTTGCGTAACGGCGCGCGCCGACGCACATTTGACCTTTGGCCCTCGCGCTCCCATATGGCGCACACATCATTCCTAGGAAGCACTCATCCATGTCCTGGACAGACGAACGCATCGACCAGCTCAAGCAGATGTGGGAACGCGGCATGACCGCAAGCCAGATCGCCGAGGAACTGGGCGGCGTGTCCCGCAATGCCGTCATCGGCAAGGCGCATCGCCTGGGCCTGCAAGCCCGTCCCTCG
>DASRXY010000236.1:0-3638 GCA_035654035.1 Sphingobium sp.
CCCGGCACATGCTCCTGCACCGCGCGGAAAAGCTGCTCGTAATCCTCGATGGCCGCGCCATTCATGGCTGCGACCCGATCGCCCGCGCGCAGCCCGGCCGCCTCGGCCGCGCTTCCCGGCACCACCGCGTTGACCGTGGCGGGCGTCACATTGACGCCATAGGCATAAGCGAAGCCGCCCAGGATCAGCGCCGCGAACAGCAGGTTCACCAGCGGGCCCGCCAGCACGATCAGCGCCCGCTGCCCAACCGGTTTGGCATGGAAGCAGCGCGCGCGCTCCTGCGGCGAGAGCTGCATCCATTTGGGGTCTGGCTCGCTCGCCACGCTCATGTCGCCTGCGAACTTCACATAGCCGCCGAGCGGCAGCGCGCCCACGCGCCAGCGGGTGCCGCGCTTGTCCGTCCAGTGCGCGATCTCCGGACCGAAGCCGATGGAGAAGGTCTCGGCATGCACGCCGAACCAGCGGCCGACCCAATAGTGGCCCAGCTCATGCACGAAGACGAGCGGCCCGATAACGAGCAGAAACGCCAGAACGGTAAAGCCGAAACCCGGCATCAGACACGCACTCCTTCCGCGAACTGCGCCGCCTGCGCCCGCGCGGCGGCATCAGCGGCCATCACATCGTCGAGGGCGCGGAGGGGCGCGATATTGCTGCGCTCCAGCACCGCTTCCACGATGGCGGCAATATCAAGAAAACCCACGCGCCCGTCCAGGAAAGCGGCCACTGCCACCTCATTGGCGGCGTTCAGAATGGCCGGCGCCGCGCCGCCCTGCTCAATGGCCTCGCGCGCAAGACGAATGGCAGGAAAGCGCACCTCGTCTGGCACCTCAAAATCCAGCCGGCCGACGGTGGCGAGGTCGAGCGGCTTGCACGGCGTCGCCATGCGGTCCGGCCAGGCCAGCGTGTTGGCAATGGGAATGCGCATGTCCGGGCTGCCGAGCTGCGCCAGCGTGGAGCAATCGACGAACTCGACCATGGAGTGGATGACCGATTGCGGATGGACGAGAATACCCAACCGTTCCAGACCGACCTCGAAGAGATGATAGGCCTCGATATATTCGAGCCCCTTGTTCATCATCGTTGCGCTATCGATGCTGATCTTGCGACCCATCGACCAGTTGGGGTGGCGCAGCGCCTGCTCGGGCGTGACGGCGCGCATCGCCTCCAGCGGCAGCGCACGAAACGGGCCGCCGCTCGCAGTGAGCGTGATCCGCCGCACGCGCTCGGTCGAGGCGCCCGCGAGGCACTGGAAGATGGCGTTATGCTCGCTGTCCACGGGGAGCAGTGTAGCACCGCTTTCCTGAACGGCGGCCATCATCACGTCGCCGGCCGCCACCAGCGATTCCTTGTTGGCAAGCGCCACCGTGCGTCCCTGCCGCACCGCCGCCAGCGTCGGCGCGAGACCGGCGAGACCGACGATGGCAGCCATGGTCCAGTCCGCGCCCATCTGCGCCGCCTCGACGAGTGCGTCCGTACCCGCCGCCGCTTCGACATCCGTGCCGGCCAGCGCCGCCTTGAGGTCGCCATAACAGCGCTCGTCCGCGATCACAGCGAGCCGGGCCCGGTGCGCGATCGCGGCGCGCGCCAGCTTCTCGACATCGCAGCCCGCCGTCAGAGCCAGCACCTCATACGCCTCGGGATCGCGGCCAATGAGATCCAGCGTCGAGCAACCGATGGAGCCAGTCGCCCCGAAAATGGAGAGGGTGCGAGGCGCGCTCACGGCATCAGCCCCATGTTGCGGAAGACGAGGAAGGCGGCGATGCAGACGGGGAGCAGGCCGTCCACCCGATCGAACATGCCGCCATGGCCCGGAATGAGCGTGCCGCTGTCCTTGACGCCGGCGCGCCGCTTCATCCAGCTCTCGAAGAAGTCGCCAGCCTGCGCCACGGCCGCCAGGCTCGCACCAAGTGCGGCAAGACGCGGCGGATCGGCCGGCAGCGCGCCGCCCACGCCGAAATGCACGGCCAGATTGAGCAGCAGCGCCGCACCGGCCATCCCGCCAAACAGGCCCGCCCAGGTCTTGGACGGGCTGATCGCGGGCGCGATCTTGGGGCCGCCGATCAGCCGACCGGCGAAATAAGCGCCGACATCGGTACCGATCACCGCCGCCAGCAACGGCACGAACAGCCCCGCCATGGTCAGCAGCAGCGCCGCGCCGCAGGCAATGGCGACATAGACGCCGCCCACGCCCATCCACACACTCTTGGCGAGATTGTCGTCCGGGAAACGCACCACCAGCCCGCGCCATTCCAGCACCACCAGGAAGGCCACGAGCGCGAGGAAGAACTGAAGCACCACGCCGTCCATCCACAGCGCCGTGCCGGCAATGGCCAGCATCACCACCGCCGAGGCAGTGCGCACGGCAAGATCCGACTTGCGCGCCGCGCCCGCCATTTCAGCGCCCCCCATAGCGACGCTCGCGCTGGCCGAAGCTCTCCAGCGCGGCGGCAAAGGCCGCCTCGTCGAAGTCCGGCCACAGCGTGTCGGTGAAATAGAGTTCCGCATAGGCGGCCTGCCACAGCAGAAAGTTGGAGAGGCGCTGCTCGCCGGAGGTGCGGATCAGAAGGTCCAGCGGAGGCAGGTCGGCCGTGTCCAGCTCTGCCTCGATGCGGGCCGGGGTGATATCGGCCGGGTCGAGCGTGCCGGCGCGCACGGCCTCGCCCAGCCGGCGCATGACGCGCGTCAATTCGTCCTGCGAGCCGTAATTGAGCGCGACGGCGAGCGTGCCGCCCGCGTTGTGTGCCGTGCGCTTCACGGCTTCGTCCACCATGGCCGCCGCTTCCGGCTCGAAAGCGCGATGGTCGCCGATGATCCGCAGGCGAATGCCGGCCGCATCGATCTCGTCGATCTCCGAGCGGATGAACTGCTTCATCAGCCTGGTAAGATCGGAAATCTCCTCGTCCGGCCGCTTCCAGTTCTCCGAGGAGAAGGCATAGAGCGTCACGCAGTCCACGCCATGGCGGCGTGCGGCGCGCAGCGTGCGCCGCACGGCCTCGGCGCCGGCACGGTGCCCCGCCACCCGCGGCAGGCCGCGCCGTTTGGCCCAACGGCCATTGCCGTCCATGATGATGGCGACGTGGCGCGGGGTATCCCCCTCGCCGCTGGCCTGCGCCACCGGCCGGTCCGCAAGCTTGCGCGATGCCCTGGAGCGCGGAAAGATCATAGCGTGGCCGCTCTTCCCGGTCTCCGGCGAGCGGTCAGTTTATTTGCCAAGGATTTCCTTTTCCTTGGCCAGCGCAGCGGCATCGATCTCGGCGATGGTATCGTCGGTGATCTTCTGCACCTCGGCTTCCTTGCGCTTGCGCTCGTCCTCGCCGAACTCGCCCTTCTTCTCGTCCGCCTTGAGATTGTCCATGCCGTCGCGGCGCACATTGCGCGCGGCCACACGGGCCTTCTCGGCATATTGCCCGGCGAGCTTCGCCAGCTCCTTGCGGCGCTCCTCAGTCAGGTCCGGAATCGGCAGGCGGATATTCTGCCCGTCAACGATGGGATTGAGGCCGAGACCGGCCGAACGGATCGCCTTGTCGACCGGGCCGACATTGGAGCGGTCCCACACCTGCACCGAGAGCAGGCGCGGCTCGGGCGTCGAGACGGTCGCGAGCTGGTTGAGCGGCATGTGGCTGCCATATGCGTCAACC
>DASRXY010000237.1:0-6774 GCA_035654035.1 Sphingobium sp.
GGCCTCGGCATCTCGAACTTGTTGGGATTGAACGTCGGCACCGAGACCATGGCGATCACTTCGCCGGTATGGACGTCCAGCACCACGCCGGCCGCGCCCTTGGCGCGCTGCGCGGTAACGGCCTTGATCATTTCCTCTTCCAGCGCCGCCTGCGCGCGTGCATCGACCGAGAGCACCAGCGGCGCGCCGCGCATTCCCGGATCGGTCAGCCGCTTGTCGAAAGAGCGCTCGACCCCCATGGCGCCATGCCCATCGATATTGGTGAAGCCGATGAGATGCGCCGCCAGCGCGCGCTGGGGGTAGAGCCGCTCCTTCTCGCGCGGAAACTCGATGGCCACTTCGCCCAGTGCGTTGACCGCCGCCACCTGCTCGGGCAGCGCGCGGCGGCGCAGATAGGCCCAGCTCTTGCCGGACGTAAGGATGGCGTAGAATTTCTCCGCGCTCTCATCCGGAAAAATGGCGGCGAGCTTATGCGCCAGCTCGCGCCGGTCGCCCATGATCTTGTCAGGGTGAACGGAAATGGCATAGCCGTCGATATTGCGGGCCAGCGGCACGCCGTTGCGGTCCACGATGTCGGCACGAATGGGCGTGGGCGTCACGCCCGCCGAGCGCTCGGCGCGGGCATTGGCCTCCACGCCGATCCAGACCATGCGCGCGGCCAGCAGCACCGTGGCCGCCGCGAACAGCAGCAGCAGCAGCATCACGCGTCCGTGCGCGATGGCCGCAATGTCGATCTTCTCGGGAATCGTGCTGGGCCGTCGCTCCGGGCGCGCGATGATCGTGGCCATCAGCGCGTCCTGCCGTTCTCTGCCCTGCCGCGCTCGCTTCTCTCCGCGGTGACCGGCGCGCGCGTATCCAGCAGCGCCTCTTCCAGCAGCGCGAGGCGGGTGGCCCGGCGCTCAACCGGATCGGCCTTGTCCATCAGCTTGACGACGCGCGGTGCCGTTTCGGCCTTGGGCGTGGCGATCGCCACCGCCGCGCGCGGCCGGGCCGGTTCTGCAGCCACGGCGCTGCGGACCAGCGAGAAATCGGGGCCAGTATCCCGGGTCGCCGCGCGGACCGGCGCGGGCGCGGGCACCGCCGGCTCGGCCTGCGCCATCGCCGCCATCACCGGCGGAGCGGCGCGTGGCATCTCGCGGGGCTCGATCGCGTCCAGCACCGCGAGCTGCTGCTCGCTGGCAATATACTGCGCAGCCGAGGGCACGGCATATTTGATGTCGCGCGCATTCCATGTCGCGAGCTGCCGCATGGTCGAGCGCGCGCTGAACTCCAACTCCAGATAGCGGATGTTCGCCCGTGTCGCGTAGATTTGCCGCTCCACGGCCGCAACGGCATTGCGCTCCGTCGCCACGCGGAGCGTGATGAGATAGGCCGAAAGCGCACCCGCGGCCACGATCAGAATCCACATGATGCTTTGCAGACGCTTGATGGCGATCATGAGGCGACTCCCACAGTCTCGCTCCAGGCAGGGGCGGCGGTGCGCACAGCGCTGCGCAGCGTGGCGGAGCGCGCGCGCGGATTGAGGGCCAGCTCGGCGTCGCCGGGGCGGACGGCGCGGGCTGGCTTGTGAAACGTGGCCGCGCGCGCGGGGGCCTGCTGCGGCCGATGGCGCGATCCGCCGGCCTCCTGCCCCGAGCGCGCGCGCAGGAAATTCTTGACGATCCGGTCCTCCAGGCTGTGGAAAGTCACGATGGCCAGCCGGCCGCCGGCCTTGAGCACGGCCTCGGCGGCGTCCAGCCCGCGCTCCAGGGCCTCGAGTTCGGCATTGATGAAGATACGGACGGCCTGGAAAGTGCGCGTGGCCGGATCGGTTTTGTCGCCGGGTCGCTTGCCGAGCGCCTTATGGCAGGCCGCCACCAGATCGCCGGTGGTGGCGAGCGGCCGGGCGGCGACGATGGCGCGGGCCACGCGGCGCGCGCGCGGCTCCTCGCCATAACGGAACAGCACGTCGGCGATCTCCGCCTCGTCGGCGCGGTTGAGCCACTCTGCCGCCGTTTCCCCCGCCTGACTCATGCGCATGTCGAGCGGCGCATCGGGGAAGCGGAAGGCAAAACCACGCCGTTCGCGATCGAGCTGCATGGAAGAGACGCCGATATCGAGCGTCACGCCATCCACCGCGTCGATGCCCTCCGCCCGCAGCAGCGCCGCCATTTCGCTGAAATTGCCCTGGACGAGCGTGATGGCGCCGTCGCTGGCGGCGATCACGGCCTGCCCTTCCGCAATCGCGTCCGGGTCCTGGTCGATGGCGAAGACACGGGCGCCGAGTGCCGCGATCGCCCGGCTGTAGCCGCCGGCGCCGAACGTGCCGTCGACATGCGTCTCGCCGGGGGCAATGGCGAGGGCATTGAGCACTTCATCGAGCAGCACGGGGCGGTGCTGCGGCTGGGCGGGCGTGGATGCGGCGAACTCGGCGGTCATGCCTTGCCTCCCCGCTTGGCGTCGCGCTCGGCCAACGCCTGATCGAGCGCGGCCGCGACAATGGGGTTGCGCGGTGCCGAGGCTTTCAGCCGATCGAGATCCCAAAGCTGGATCTGCGTACCGGCGCCGACGATGAACACGCTGTCGGTGATGCCGGCATGGCGGGCATGGAAGGCCGGTAGGGCAAAGCGGCCGCCCGCGTCGATGGACAGGGCCTGGATGCCCGACCAGAAGTCGGCGGCGCTCGTCTCATCGTCGAAATCACCACCCTGCTCCAGGGCTATGCGCTCTTTCTCCTCGAACTTGGCCAGGAACTCCGGGGCCTGGAGATCGCCGAACAAGGTGAGATAGTCACGGCCATAGATGGCGCGGACCAGCATGGAGCCGTGATTGGAGCATTGCTGCTGGAGCGGGTTGCGAAAGGCGGCCGGCAGGGCAAAACGCCCCTTGCCATCAAGGGCGCTCCAGCCATGCCCCATGAAAATCGCCAACGCCACGCCCGGGCACTCCCTGCTCACGGACAGCCTCCCCCCGCCCGGCGAGCGCATGCGCTCGCCGGGGCATGGACTCGGGTTGAGTGCAACTGCCCCTAAGCATGGATGGATAGCAGTCCATGCCTCACGAGGGAAGGGAAAATGTGGGTCAGGCTGGGAGAAGCTGGGTCAGGCTGGATTTCCTTGGCCTGAATCTGGGGAACAGCCCGCGTCATTGGCTGTCCCACACCCATCGGAGCCGGGCGGATCATGGGTAGAGTTGGGATTCCGGGCCGTGCGCGGCAGGAGCAATCCCAGCAGCAGAATGAGCGCCAGAGCCCAGCGCAGCGCAGCCACCAGCGCCTCCTGAGATACCAGCCAGCTCCGCCCGGACGTTACCGGCGCGGCGCGCAGCAGCGCCGTCAGCAGCGGCACGGCATCGCTCGTCCAGCCGCGAACATGGTCCGGCCGCGCCGGATCGAGCGTCCAGAGCCGGTCGTCCACCCAGTCCGCATCAGCAACGAGGATCGTCCGCCCCCGCCCAATGCCACAGTCTGCCCGCAAACCCCTGGCAGCCAGCATGCAAGAACTGCCCGGCAGCCGCGTGAACTGCGATGCGCCCGCCAACTGAAGCAGCGTGCCATCGTCCAGCACATGCCGCGTCACCGGCCCGGCGTCGGCATGCGCGGGCTCCAGCGCCAGCCCCCAATGCGTGAGCAGCGGATCGAGCAGGCTGGTAAGCGGCGCACGACCCGGATCACCTATCGGGCGCGGGTCCGGCCAACGCAGCAAGGGGTCTGCGAGGATCACGGCATGGCCGCCTGCCCGCACCCAGGCATCGAGCGCGACAAGCTCCTCGGGCCGCAGCAGGCGCGGCTGGATAAGCAGCAGGGATTTTACGCGCTCCAGCGCGCCCGCGTCGAGCCGGTCGAGCGGCACGCTGGAGAACGGGAGCGCGCGCAGCAGCGGCGCCTGTCCACCGACATTGAGCAGACCGGCTTCTGCGCCATGATCGCGAAACAGCGGCAGCGCGCTCATGATGCCAAGCGCCGGATCGCCGGGCGCTGCGCCGCGCCAGCCGCCGCCTCGCAGCGTGGCGGCCGCCTGAACGCCGCCGAGAACGCCAAGGGCGAGCAGCGCCGTGACCATGGCCGCGCGGCGGCTGCGCGCCATCGTCCAGCGAAACATACCGGCGGCAAGCGCGAGCAGGCCAGCGAACGCCAGTGCCTCTCCCCACGCCATGCGCGTTCCGGCACGCACGCAGAGCAGCAGCGGCGGCAACGCGACAAGAGCCCAGCAGACCGCCATGCGCCGTCCCTTCAAGCGATCCCGCGCAGTGAAACACAGCAGCGCCAGCACCGCGCCGGCCGGCAACAACCAGTCGAGCGGCCGCACCTGCCCCGTCTCCAGCACCCCCGGCGCCAGACCCAGGAACAGCCCTGCCGATGCCACGATGAACGGCAACAGCAGGCCGCGCAGGCGCTCAAGGATCATGATCGAATGGAAACGGCGCGCGGCCGGGTCAGCGCTGGGCGCCGGCTGGCTCGGCGTCGCGGCGGGGCGCCTTGGGGTCCTGGTCCATTGGCTTACGCAGGCGCGGATCGGGCTCGAGGTCGGGGACCGATGGGCTCACAGGAGCTGGCGCCACGCCCAGATCGGCCAAGGGCTCGGACTCGCTGCTGGAGCGCCCCATGCCGTTCGCCTGCGCCGGCATGGTTTCCGGCTGGCCGGGCGCAACCACGAGGGCGGGGCTCCCGCTATTATTGTCCGGCCGCACCGTGGCGACGATATTGGCGAAGGCGACGACCAGCAGCACGGCGCCCAGGCCAATGAGGCCGATCTGAACGCGCTGCAATGCTTCGCGGCGCGGGGACCTGTCCGTCTGCTCCGCCATGCTCATTCTCCTGCCCGCGCCCTTGTGGCGCCGACACGCGTCAATCTGCCAGCCAGGGCAGAGGCGTCAAGCCCTTGGAGACCAGCCAATCGCGATTGTAGAGGGTGGAGAGATAGCGCAGTCCCGTATCGCACAGGATCGTGACGATGCGGCTGCCCGGCCCCAGCTTGCGGCCCAACGCGACTGCGCCTGCCACATTGATGCCGCTGGACAGCCCCAGGCACAACCCTTCCTCGGCGAGCAGCCGCTCGACCCAGTGTAGCCCCTCGGCATCGGAGATGCGGAACTGCGTATCGATAGGCGCGCCTTCCAGATTGGCGGTGATGCGGCTCTGGCCGATGCCTTCCGCAACCGACGAGCCTTCCGCCTTCAGCTCGCCATGGGCGTAATAATTATAGAGCGCTGCGCCATAAGGATCGGAGAGCGCGATGGTGATCGTCTCGTCCTTCTGCTTGAGGCCGAGCCCCACACCCGCCAGCGTGCCGCCGGTGCCCGCCGCGCAGGTGAAGCCGTCCAGCCGGCCTTCCATCTGCGCCCAGATCTCCTCGGACGTGCCGCAGATATGCGCCTTGCGGTTGGCGATATTGTCGAACTGGTTCGCCCAGATGGCATTGGGCGTCTCTTCCGCGATGCGGCGCGAGGTGTGGACGAAATGGCCCGGATTGGAGAACGGCGCCGCCGGCACCGTTACCAGCCGCGCGCCGAGCGCGCGCAGAGTATCCATCTTCTCACGGCTCTGCGTCTCGGGCATCACGATGATGGACTTGTAGCCCTTGGCATTGGCGACGAGCGCCAGGCCGATGCCGGTATTGCCCGCCGTCCCCTCGACGATGGTGCCGCCCGGCTTGAGCTGGCCTTTCGCCTCGGCATCGTTCACGATGTAGAGTGCCGCGCGGTCCTTCACAGACGCGCCGGGGTTCATGAACTCGCATTTGGCGAAGATTTCGGCCCCGCTTTCGCGCGAGGGCCCGGCGAGGCGCACCATCGGCGTGTTGCCGATGAGCTTCAGCGTGTCGGACGCAATGGTCATGCCCGCAGACCTATGGGCCCGCGCGCGCGCTTACAAGCAAAGAGATTTGCGCTCATCCCAAGCTCAGATTGCATATGCTCGGCGCCGCGCATGACTCAGGGCGCCGCCTCGCTCAGCGCCGTCTCCTCGGAGGCGGCCTTGCGCCGGTCCGTGAACCAGATGGCGACAAGCGTGATCTCGTAGAGCAGGATCAGCGGCACCGCGAGCATGATCTGCGAAAGCGCATCGGGCGGGGTCAGGACCGCCGCCAGGATCACCGCGGCCACGATCATGTAGCGGCGCAGGCCAATGAGCTGCGCGCGCGAGACGATGCCCGCCCGATTGAGCAGCATCACCAACACCGGCAACAAAAAGCTGATCCCGAAGGCGAGGATGAACTGCATGACCAGCGTCAGATAGCTGTCCACGCTCGGCAATGCCTCCAGCTCCATCCCGCCGGTCGACCCCTGGAAATTGAGGAAGAAATGGAAGGCGGTGGGCATCACCACATAATAAGCCAGGCTCGCCCCCATCAGGAACAGCACCGGGGTCGCCAGCAGGAAGGGCAGCAGCGCCTTCTTCTCCTTGGCGTACAGGCCGGGCGCCACAAAGGCCCAGAGCTGGTTGGCGATGATCGGAAAGGAAATGAAAAAACCGCCGAAGAAAGCGATCTTCACTTCCACGAAAAACGCTTCGTAGAGCTTGGTATAGACGAGCTTGCCGGCCGCCTCGCCAAAGCCCTGCTTGAGCGGCTCAACGAGGAAGGCGAGGATCTGGTTCGAGAAATAGAAGCAGACCGCGCCACTCAGCAGCAGCGCCCAGACGCAGTAGAGCAGCCGCCGCCGCAGCTCGATGAGATGATCGAGCAGGGGCGCCTTGGTCTCGTCGATATCCCTCATGAGGTCGCCGCGTCCCGAGGTTGCGGGCTGGCGGGCGCGGGTTCCTGCGCGGAGGCAGGCGCGGCGTCGGGCTCGGCGAGC
>DASRXY010000238.1:0-8380 GCA_035654035.1 Sphingobium sp.
CAGGCGATCTTGCCCGCGCCGATGATGGCGATGGCTATCCGCGCCACGGCTAGAGCGCCTGCACGCGGACGGGCTGGCTTGCGCGCCGCGCCATCGCATTACGCACCGGCAGTGTGAAAGGCGCCGCCTCGATCTCGAACATATCGCCCGGCTCGGCCTGTATGCCTTCGCTGAACGAGAGCGTCGCCGTGCCGAAGAAGTGCACATGGACATCGCCGGGCTGCCGGAACAGGCCATATTTGAAATGGTGATGCTCCAGATTGGCGAAGCTGTGGGACATATATTGCTCGCCGGAGAGGAAAGGCTGCTCCCAGATCGTCCGTTCGCCGCGCCGGATGCGGCTGAGGCCGCGCACTTCCTGCGGCAGCGGGCCGACCAGCAGCTCGGGGCCGAGCGCGGCCTTGCGCAGCTTCGAGTGCGCGAGCCAGAGATAATTCTCCCGCTCGGTGACATGGTCGCTGAACTCGTTGGCGAGCGCGAAGCCCAGCCGGAAGGGCGTGCCATCCGGGCCAATGAGATAGATGCCGGCCAGCTCCGGTTCTTCCCCGCCGTCCTGGGCAAAATCGGGCAGGTCGAGCGGCTCGCCGGGCCCAGCCAACTGGCTGCCATTGCCCTTGTAGAACCATTCGGGCTGCGCGCCAACTTCCCCCGGCGCCGGTTTGCCGCCTTCGACCCCGGAGAGGAACATCCGCATGGAATCGGTGAGAGCCGCCCCCGCCTTGGCAGCCCGGTGCATCTTGTCGCGCCCTTCGGCCGAGCCCAGATGGGTGAGGCCCGTGCCGGTGAGATAGAGATGGGCGGGATCGTCATGATCGATGGGAGCCAGCAGCCGCCCGGCGGCGAATTCCGCCGCGAGATCGACCGACCCTTCCAGGCCGCAGGTCTCGATGGCCTGCGCCAGCGTCTGCCCCCGCGCGATCGCGCTCTCCGCGAGGCTGCGCACGCTGGCTGCCCCGCGCACGAAGCGGGCCTCTCCCGCGCGCGCGGCGATGACGCGCCGCGCTCCCTGCGCATCCCGATGCTGCGCCAGCCGCAAAACCATGTTCAAGAAGCCCTTTTTCTGCCTGAATGTGTGATGATCACGCATCCCGGTCTTCGGTCTATTACTCCGACATATTCGCTGCAATGGCAATCTTGGCATCTTTGCGTTGATTGGAAAGGCTGCACTGGTATGAACAGCCTATGAAAGCAGAGGATGGCACGCCGCTCACCCCTCCGGGAGGAGCACTGGACCTGGATCCCGAGGGGGTCGTCACGTCCCCCAAGGGCTCCGGCCGGCGACTGCGCGGTGCCGTTGCGCACTATCTTGGCTCGGCAATCGTCTCGGGCGCGATCGCGCCGGGGGAACGGCTGACCGGCGAAGTGGAAAATGCCGAGGCGCTCGACGTCTCGCGCAGCGCCTATCGCGAGGCGGTGCAGGTGCTGGCGGCCAAGGGGCTGGTGGAGAGCCGCCCCAAGATCGGCACGCGCGTGCTGCCGCGAAACCGCTGGAACCTGCTGGACCCGGCCGTGCTCGCCTGGGCCTTTTCCGGCGAGCCGGACATGGACTTCGTGCGCGATCTCTTCGAGCTGCGCAGCATCGTCGAGCCCAATGCGGCGCGGCTCGCCGCCGAGCGCCGCGAGAAGGCCGACGTCAAGGCCATGAAGAATGCCCTGACACGCATGCGGCGGCATACGCTCGCCACTGAGGAAGGGCGCGCGGCGGACCGCGATTTCCACGACGCGCTCCTTCGGGCGACCCACAACAACGCGTTGATCGCGCTCAGCGCCAGCATCAGTGCGGCGGTCAACTGGACGACCAAGTTCAAGCAGCGCACGCGCGCGCTGCCCCGCGACCCCGTGCCCGATCATGCACGCGCGTTCGATGCCATCGCCGCCGGGGACGGGGAGGCAGCCAGCATCGCAATGCGGACACTGGTGGACCTGGCGCTGGAGGATACGCGCGTCGCGATGCAGGCCAGCCGGGGAGACGGGGGCGGCGCTGAAGACGAGGCAGAGCCGCGCTGAGATATGCTCGAGGGGGCGGGCGATGTCGGGCGTTCGATCCATCGCCGGAATGACCGCGCGCTTGTAGAAGACGGACGTCAGCGTTCGCAGGTTAGAGGTGCAAGTCAGCGTTCGCCAACGCTGGTGCGATCCGTGGCATCAAAGATTCGAAACCGCCCGGCGCGTTAAGACTTATGAAGCCAACTCGTTCGGCACCTTGATTTTCAAAGTCGTGAGCTGTTCCACCTGGAATAATGACATAAGTTCCTTTCGGAGCTTGCGTCGAGCTGTCCTCGAATATGAGGTCTAATGTCCCCGCGATGACATAAAAGATGTGATCCTCGGGATGGGAATGGAGGCCGGGACCCTTCGTTCGCGGCTCTAACCACCACTCAGATATGGAATACCGCCCGTGCGTTTCATCGCCATCTGCTTTGAAAATCGCGGTTATCCGCCCCATTTCATAGATGCGGCCTGTTTCTGGTCGGATCACCAAGGATGCTGCATCCGTCATCTCGTACCTCTGCCGCCGGCTGGTTGTGTCGCATCGTAGCAGATGCTGGCGATCGAGGAAGTTTGTTACGTGTATCTGTCCGCTTCCAGTCGTGTCCGGAATGCGTCCAAAGAGTCGCCCTCTCGCGAAGCGAGCGAAATTGCTCGGGCGGCTAGCGTGTCAGTGCCGCATTGGCCCAAGTGACGGAGGACGGGACGTCGCTCGGCGTTTCGGCGCGGGCGATCAGTTCGATGAGTTTGGCGCCCGTTATGTCTGCGCTCAGCGGCTCGGGCGGCTCGCCCCAGTGCAGGGGCCTGGAGCGAGCCAGCAGCTTGCCGTCGGCATAGAGCGCGAAGGTGACGGGCGTTTTGCGGGTGCGGGCGGAATCGTCGATGCCGACCTCGGCACTGAACCGGCGATAGCCCGCGTTGCGGACCTCCAGGCGCGAATTGGCCAGCACGCCGATGCCGGTATCGAAGCGCTGGCCGGCCACGGAGAGCTGCTGGCCATAGGGCGTGCTGTCCGCCTGTGCGCCGCCCCATCCGCCATAATGCGCGCGCTCGCCGGTTCCGCGCGTGCCCATCCACGGCAGCAGGCCGCGATGGATGAGCGGTTCGATCTCCGGCGCGGTCACGCCGTCGACGGCGGGGTTCACGCTGCCCGGCATCTCGGAGAGATAGAGGCCATCGGCCAGACGCCGCGCGCCCCGGCTGGTGAAGATGAGAGTCTGGCGCGGGGCGAGGCGCAGCTTGGTTTCGCTGCGAAAGGACGAGGTCGCGCCGGTCCACAAGTCGGTCAGCGCAATGTCCGCATCGGCGCGATATTTGAGATGCTGGGCGGTCAGCGTGGCCTCGATCGGCGTCGAAGTGCGATTGAGGATGGCCACGGCCTTCTCGCCGGAACTGAGCGTCTTCACCAAAATGTCGACATCGTCGGAATCGAAGGCGAGCACGGCCTGATTGCCGGCCGGATCCTGATCGAGCGCGATGATGCGGCTGTTGCCCAGCACCTCCATCAGCGCTGGCGGTGCCTGCCGCAGATCGTAGCCGATGATGAGCGGCGCATTGACCATGGCCCAAAGCGCGAAATGGGAGCGGGCGGCAATGAGATGGTCCGCGTCGAATTCGCCGCTGCCGATGAACAGCATGTCGGGATCGTTCCACGAGCCCGGATGCGCATAGAGCGGGCGGCGCGAAACGCTGTCGAGATTGTGGAGCATCCGGCTCCAATTGGGCGAGATGTCCTCGCTGGTCCGCGACATGTTGCCCACGTCCTTGGCCCAGGCGCGCACATTGGCCGAGCCCCAGAGGCAGAGCGAAAACACGAAATCGCCATCCGGATTGTTTTTCAGCAGCGCCGCGCCCACCTGCTCGTAGAGCCGGCGAACCGCCGCGATGTCGGTGCGGCCAAGCGAATCCGCGTCGATCAATGGCTCGAAGGCGCGGTATTGGCCGGATGTGACCAGCGGGTTGGTCGCGGGCAGGGCCCTGATCCCGCAAGCGTCGACCTTGATGAGATCGAACCCCCATTCCCGGAAATAAAGCGCGATGTCCTGCTCGACATGGCCGTAGAGGCCGACTTCGCGCTCCGCGACGGTGCCCTCCGGCTGGTTGGGAAAGCTCGACGTATAGACTTGCCCGCAACTGTTGCGGCCGATGTCCGAATAGATGCCGGCCTTGAGGCCCATGGCATGCAGCCGATCGGTCAGCGGGCGGAAGCTTGTGGTTCCATCGGGCAGGGCGGCCGAGGGAAAGGTGGCGGTCCGCACGACCATGCGTCCGTCCTGCGGGTTGCGCCGGAGCCACCAGCCATCGTCGATGCCGATATAGCGATAACCCTTCGCGGCCAGTCCGGAATCGACGATGATCCGGGCCGAGGCCATCAGCTTTTCCTCGTCGATGCCGCTGTTGAAGGCGTTCCAGCTATTCCAGCCCATGGGCGGCAGGGTCGCCGCGCCGTGGCTGTAGGCGCTCCAGCGGCCGGCGGGCGCCAGCGGATCGGCCGCTGCGGGGCCGGCGGTTGCCAGCAGCGCGGCAACGAGGACCGCCGTGCCCCTCACGGCATCGGCTCGAAGACGAGATTGCTGCTGAAGAAGGGCAGCACATTGTCCTGGAAGCGATAGGCGACCCGGCTGGTGTGGGTGCCCGCATAGACCTCGAAGCTGTTGGCGATGCCGTAGCTCTCCAGCACCTCATGCAGCGTCTTCATATCGGTGCGTAGCCCGTCCTGATCGCCCACATCCATGGAGATCGCGCGATAGCGGCGCAGATTGCCGATATACTGATCGACGAAGGAGAGCGGCGCATTGGCGGCCCATTTTGCCAGCACATCCTTGCGGACCGCACCGTTTTCCACCGGCAGATCGAGATAGAGCGGGGGCTTGCGCGGATTGGGCGACCATGCCGCGGCCACGGCGAGCTGGGCGCGCAGAATGAAGTTGAGAGACGCCGACTCGGCCGGTGCCTTGAGCGCGGCAAGTGTGGCGTTGGATTTTTCGTCCACCGGCCCGGCATCGCGCGCGGAAAGGCAGCAGGCGCTCATGAGATAGAGCGCGCCGAATACATCGGCATGCTTCATGCCGATCCGCGTGGCGCCATAGCCGCCCATCGAGTGGCCGACCAGGCCGCGGCTCTCCCGCTGCGCCAGCGTGCGATAGTGGCTGTCGATATAGGCCACCAGATCGCGAGCGATGAACGTCTCGAAATCGCCCGTCGTTTGCGAGCTGGAATACATCGAGCCATTGTGGACGGTCTTGCTGTCCGGCAGCACGAGGATCATCTCGCGCCCGCCCTTACCCAGCGCGCCTTCCACCGTCTGAGGCACGCGGATTTCGTTGATCCACTGCTCCGGATCGATGGAATAGCCATGGAGCGCGTAGATGACTGGATAACGCCGCGCAGACTCGCGCGCATAGCTGGGCGGGAGCACCACGATGACGCGGCGATCCGCGGTTTCACCTTCGAGATTGCCCGCAATGGCCGGCGAATGGAGAGTGATCCGTTGCAGTTCCACCTTGGGCGCGCCGGCGACCAGAGGTGGCGCCTCCGTCTCTATCTGCGCGGACAGCGGCGTGCCGCTGACGGCCAGGGCCATGGCCAGCGCAAAAACGCCGTGACGGATCGTCGAATGCATAAGTCCTCCCCAGTTGAAATTTGGGCTATTTGTCTGCGTATTTATTCCAGCAGTCAACCGCTTCGGGGCAGTGGCACGCCACGGCGTGAGCTAGAAAATGAGAGGAATGTCCGTTCGGTGCAGGGGCAACGCGATGGCGAGCGAGGAAAGACCCCTTCCCATCACTCCGATTAAACGATTCCCGTGGGGGGCTGGCAATCCCGTCAGCCGCCCCGCAGCGTCTGCATGACAAAGGCGCGGATTCGGCCGTAATTGCCATCCGTCAGCGGGCCGAGAATACCGTGCTGTTCGGTGGGCAAATGCGCGAGCGGATGGCCCTGCTGGCGGAACACATAATGATCGAACCACGCCGCCCAGGCCTGCCGCTCGGCCAGCGGGCGCTCGGCAATGGTGATCATCGCCAGCATCATCGCGGTCATCGGCGCATCCGGCCCGGTACTGAACGCGTCCCACCAATAGTTGACCAGCATGTTCGCCGGCTCGGTCGCCTCGACCTGATGCCACCAGAGCTTGGGCAGGAACAGGGCGTCGCCAGGCTCAAGCTCAACGATCAGGGCGTGGTCGCGCAGCGTTGCAAAGCGCGGATAGCGCGGATCCTCCGGCGCGGCGCCGGGGGCCAGCGCCACCGGCGCGCCGGCGATGCTGTGATCGATCGGTCCCACATACAGATCGCCGATTCTGGCTGGCGGATACAGCGTGAATCGCCGCCGGCCCGCAATGAGGCAGGCCAGATTGTCGAGCCGGTCATAATGGCAGGCCACGTGCGATGCGGTGCCCAGCCAGAGCCGGGGTTCGACGGCCGGACTAAGCAAGGCGGTACCGTTGTCGGCCGCAAAGGCCGGGAGAACCTCCGGCACGGGGAGGGAGCCCAGATAGACAGAGGCGGCGTCTGGCGCGCGCATTTTCGCGTCGATCCGGTCGAGAACCTGGGAGACGGTGAGAGGCATGCGCTTGAAATTGAAGCCGTCGTCCTGATCGCCATAATAATAGCGGCCGTGAATGGCCTCGTCGCCGATGAAGGCCCCGCCAGGGCGCCCGCTGTCGAGACCGCGCAGATAGGCTGCAAGAGCGCTCCAGCCCTGGCGGGCGGCGGCGACGGCCGGCCAATCCGCGCATAGGCCGCGCACGACGACCGGCTGGCAATGCGCGACCACCTCGCGGTGAAAGGTGGCGGCATCGCCAAGCGCTGCGGCGTCAAGCTCGGGGACGCGCGCAGTCATGGTCAGGCCGCGGTTAGGTCGCCCAGGCGACGATTGCGCTGCTCCGCCAGCGCCGGCACCAGCCGGAGCGACTGTGCGATGGCGAAGGCCATTTGGAGGTCGCCGTTGCGAAAGAGCGCAAGGGCCTGCGCGTCGTCGAGTTCCTGGAGAGCATCGAGACTGATCGTATAGAGACCCAGCAACGTGACCGTTTCGCCGTCGTCGAAGCGCAGCGAGATATCGACGGGTTCGATCAGGCGCAGCTTCATCATCGCCGCGATGAAGCGCTGGCTTTCCTCAATGCCGCGATGCGCTCGCCCCAAGGCATATTGGATCTGGCGCAGCCGGTCGCTTGGCTGGCCGTCGTCCTGGAACAGCGGTTCGCCTTCGCCGCTGGTGAAGCGTGGATCGGCAGGATCGATGGCGATGTGCTCGCCGGAGATAAAGAAGCCCTGGCGGATGACATCGAGAGGCACGAAGCCGCTCACCCGCCCCATGGAATCCTGAAGCAGGTTCTCGCCTTCCTTGAATCCGAACATCGCTCCGACATAAAATTGCCCGGTGCTGCTGTCCTTGGTGAAGAAAAGCGGCGCCCGGGCGGCTGCTTCCGCGATCTCATCCGGGACGATCTGGACGAAACTCTGCGCCGGGGGTGTCGGCTTGCCCAGCCTGAGCTTGGCGTGGCGTTCTCTATCAAGTACCTCTAAATCAGCCATATTTCTATCGCCCTTTCCCCCGAAATGCGTCTGGCGGGATCTTTTCGTAATGCCTGCCTCGACCGGATTTCTCTCTCAGAAATACAATGTTCCTGCCGATAGGCCAGTGCTCATCGCAATTTAATTACACCGACAAATTATGTTTGATAGCGCTACCAAAACATGGTAGCGACTCCCCTGCTAGATCAGAATGCCGTCATCCAGGCCGACTCCGGATTTGAACAGTCCAGAGCGGAGCGGTCCAGATTTGCCGGTGTTTTCTGAAACAAAGATCGCACGAACGCGACGAAGGGCATGCGCACATGCGCGGAAGAACGCGGATGAACTCGAGGAGGGGGGAAGAAAGTGTCCCAATTTACTGATCCGACAAATAGGAATGCGGCGCGTGGTGTGCCGCGCCGGCTTGCACTGATCTCGGCGTCCAGTCTCTGGGCCCTGGCGATTGCGGTGCCGGCCCATGGCCAGGCGCAGACGGGCGCCAATGCAGCGGCGGCCGAAGAAGTTGCCGATACCATCGTCATCACCGGTATTCGCCAGTCTCTGCAGCGCAATCTCGATATCAAGCGCGAGGCATCGGGCGTTATCGACGTCATCTCTGCGGAAGACATCGGCAAGTTCCCGGATTCCAACGTCGCGGCCGCGCTCCAGCGCTTGCCCGGTCTGTCGATCCAGCGCTCCGGCGCACGCGGCGAGGCCACCGGCGTCAGCATCCGCGGCTTCGGCGGCGATTTCGTCGACACGCTTTACGACGGGCGCCACATCTCCACGGCCACGGGCGGCCGCGGTATCGACTTCACGACGGTAGGCGCCGATTTCGTCGGCCAGCTCAACGTGTACAAGACGCCCGATGTGGA
>DASRXY010000239.1:0-3281 GCA_035654035.1 Sphingobium sp.
TGGGCACGATCGTGATCGGCCTGGGACTGGTCTATGTCATCTGCTTCATGGAGCAGGCGCAGCGGCGGGTGCTGATCCAGTATCCCAAGCGGCAGACACGGCAGGGCATCATGCAGGCGGACCGCAGTCACCTGCCGCTCAAGATCAACATGGCGAACGTCATTCCGCCGATCTTCGCCTCGTCGCTGTTGCTGCTGCCGCTCACCATCACCCAGTTCTCGGGCAACAACGTCAACAGCGAGTCGCTCTGGGGCGAGATGGTGCTGAGCATCAACCAGTATCTTTCCCACGGCACGCCGCTCTACATGGCGCTCTATGGCGTGCTCGTGATCTTCTTCTGCTTCTTCTACACGGCCGTGGTGTTCAACCCGGAGGAGACGGCGGACAATCTGAAGCGCAATGGCGGCTTCATTCCCGGAATCCGCCCCGGCAAAAATACCGAGATGTATCTGGACTATGTCCTCACCCGCATCACGGTGATCGGCGCGATCTACCTGACGCTGGTCTGCCTCATCCCTGAATATCTGATCGCGAAGGCGGGCATCCCCTTCTATCTCGGCGGCACCAGCCTGCTGATCGTGGTCAATGTGACGGTGGATACGGTGACGCAGATCCAAAGCCATTTGATCGCGCACCAGTATCGGGATCTCATCACCAAGGCCAAGCTCAAAGGCCGCACGCGCTGAAGCGGCACATCATGGTGCGGCGGCGCGGCACCGGCCGCATCGTCGCCAGTCGGGGGGGAGTGACATGAACATCATCTTGCTGGGACCGCCGGGCGCCGGCAAGGGAACGCAAGCGCAGCGGCTCGTCGCGGAGCGCGGCATGGTCCAGCTCTCGACCGGCGACATGCTGCGCGCCGCCGTGAAGGCGGGCACGCCCATCGGCCTCAAAGCGAAGGCGGTGATGGAAGCCGGCGCGCTGGTCTCGGACGAGATCGTGTCCGGCATCATCGGCGAGGCGCTGGACAGCCTCTCGGCCGGCACCGGCGTCATTTTCGACGGCTATCCCCGCACCGCGCCACAGGCCGAGAGTCTGGACGCGCTGCTCGCGGCGCGCGAGCGCAAGCTCGACCATGTGATCGAGCTGGAGGTGGACGAGGACGCGCTGGTCGACCGCATCACCGGCCGCTTCACCTGCGCGGCCTGCGGCGAGGGCTATCACGACCGCTACAAGCTACCGAAGGTCGCCGGCGTGTGCGACAAATGCGGCGGCACCGAATTCAAGCGCCGGCCCGATGACAATGAAGAGACGGTGCGCACTCGCATGGCCGAATATCGCGCCAAAACCGCGCCGATCCTGCCTATCTACGAAGCACGCGGCATCGTGAGCCGCGTGGACGGCATGGCGGACATCGACGCGGTTTCGGCGGCGGTGGGAGCAATATTGGGCGGCTAGGAGGGCAGGCGCCGCCAAAGGCGGAGAGGGGTCTCGGCGCCCCGTCCTGCAGCCTGCTCGGCTTTGCAAAGAGGGCACAGCGGCGCGGCCCGTGCCGACTTGCCGTTTGACAGACGAGAGGCCGCCTCATAGCTCTCTGTGCGATCGCATTTCACAGCTTCATTAAGCTCTCGCGGTTAGGAGAGGCTGCTCAGGGCAGGCCCGGCGGGAGGACGCCAGCGGTTCTGCCTCGATTCTTTCCTGGCGGAGTCTCACATGCAGAATCGACTGAGTGCTCTTTCCGCTTCCGTCCTGGAGGATGCGCGCCGGCGGATGCGGCCTTTGCAGCCGCTCGCCCGAAAATGGCTCGGCCGGCCATTTCCCGCTCAGGCGCCGAAGCGAATCCTGCTCGTCTACATGCCCGACAAGATCGCCTGGCCGCAATTCTATCCCTTCTTTCATTATGAAGACCGCTTCGCCAAACAGGGCTATGCGTTTCGTGCTGTGCCCTTTCCGGCAGCGGGTGCCGACCGGCTTGCAGAGGACGCGACGGCCATTTTCCTCCAGGCGCCCTATGTGCCCCAGCCGCTTGAAATCGAATCCGTTCTAGAACGGTTAAAGCGCCTGAACCCGGTTGCGCCCATCACCTTCTTCGATTGGTTTGCACCGACCGACGCTCGCTTCGCCGGGCAGGTGGCCGATCATGTCGCCTTCTACGCCAAGAAGGCGCTGTTGCGAGATCGTCGTTATTATGCCGAGCCGCAATCGACCCACACGGCGCTTGAGGCTTATTACAGCACTTTGTTCGGCCTGAAGCCGGATGAGCCCGATTGGGATTGCCGGCCGGATATCGTCGATCGCCTCGTGCTCGCGCCAGGCTTTGCAACGGCGCCAGCGCTGCTCAAGCGCGCCGAAAGGCTGGAGCGCACGCCTAGGGGGCCGCGCACCATCGATATCCATGCGCGCTTTGCCACGGCCTCCGCCGGCCTGCGGCTTTCGGGCCGCGACAATATGGAGGAGCGCACGCACTGGTATGTCGCCATGCGCAAGCACGCGCACGAGAAGGTAGCCGCCTTGGCGCAGCGTCATGCAGTCGCGTGGCAAGGGCGCGTGAACGGCGCGGCCTTCATGGCCGAACTGGAGCGCTCGCAGCTGTGTTTCAGTCCCTTTGGCTTCGGGGAGTTGTGCTGGCGGGACATCGAGGCGATTCTGGCGGGCGCCGTGCTCGTCAAGCCCGACATGGCGCATCTGGAATGCTTCTGCGATCTCTACCAGCCCGGTGAGACCTATGTTCCGGTCCGCTGGGACCTGGCCGACCTCGATGAGACCGTCGCGGAATTGCTCGCAAATCCGGACGAGTGCCGCGCCATTGCGGAGCGGGCGTTTGTGGCGCTCAAGGCCTATATCGCCGGTCCCGAGCTGGATGCGCTGCTGAACCGGCTGACAACGGGGGCTCCTCCCAAACCGGAGGCGATGGTGTCCCCTGTTCAGGGAAAGGAATAGCTCCCCATGCAGATTATGATGTGCTCCAATGACATCACTTTCTGCCCGGCGCTGTGCGAAGCCTATACGCGGCGTGGTCACGCCCTTGCGGCGGGCATCCCCAACTTCTTCATGCGCCTGGGACACTATGACATTGTGCATTTTCACTGGCCCGAGGAACTGGTGGGTTTCCGTGGCAATTCCGCCGATCCGGCCAAGACCGAGCCGATCCTGCGGCTGATCGATTGGTGGCGGGAGCGTGCCCTGCTTGTATCGACCGTTCATAATCTCGTGCCGCATTCGACCGACCGGCTCGATTCCCCGGACGCGCGCTATTACGCGGCCTTCTACGAGCGCATGGATGTGATCGGGCATTTCTCCGAATATTCGCGCCGGCGCTTCTCGGAGGCCTATCCGGCGGT
>DASRXY010000240.1:0-8333 GCA_035654035.1 Sphingobium sp.
ACCGCGCCGCAGCCGCGCAGCGTGCTCGCGGCCTCACCGAAGCGGTTGGCGATCTGCTGCACCTGTTCGGCGCTGCTGCCGGCAGGGAAATCGATGCCCACCTGCTTGAGGCTGAGCAGGGCGTCGCGCGGGTCAGCCGTCAGGACCTGGCGCTTGTCGATGAGATAGATGATGTCGAAGCCACCGGGGATGCTCACGGGCCCGGCGATCTGGCCGATCTCCATCTGCTGGGCGACAGCGGCCAGTTCATTGGGCAGCATGCCGGGGCGCACCCAGCCCAGATCGCCGCCGACCACGGCCGTGGAGGCCTGCGAATATTGGCGCGCATAAGCCTGGAAGGAGCCGCCCTGGCGGATCTGGTCCATGATCTGCTGCATCCGCTGCGCGACCTCGGCGGTCTGGTCAGGCGCGGCGGCCATGTAGATTTCGCCGATATGATATTCCTCGGTGCCCTTATAGGCCTTCAGCCGGTCGATGGTGGCGTTCACCTCGTCGTCCGAGACGTTGATGAAGGGCTGGATCTCGCGCCGCAGCAGCCGGCCCCAGGCGATTTCGCCCTCGATCTGCCGCTTGATGCTCGCTGCCGAGGACCCCTTGGATGTGAGATAGGTCGCGAAATCCTGCGGTGAATTGCGGAAATTGGCGGCGACGCGCGCGAACTGCTGGTCGATCTCGCCCTTGTCGACAACGATGTTCTTGTTGCGCGCTTCCTGGATCTGGAGCGTCTCGTCGATGAGGTTGCGCAGCACCTGGAGGCGGAGATTCTCCATCTCCTCCTCGCTGATCTGACCATTATTGGCCAGCACCACCAGCGCCGCGCGCTGATCCACGTCGGTCTGGGTGATGACCTCGCCGTTCACGATGGCGGTCGCCTTGCGAACATTGGGGTCGGCGCCCTTGCCCATCATGGTGATCGTCTTGGGCAGTTCCAGCGCGCCGATGGTCGAGCCCGGGTCGTCACCCGTCGACTGCGCGGCGACACTGCCGCCCAGGAGCAGCAGCGCACAGGGCAGGAGGCCGGCCAGCACGGAGGCGGTCTTCCACGTCGATCCAGTCAAATTACTCTCCATCCAAGGGCGCGCGTCGCGGCCGGAACCGCATGCGTCATGCACCGGGCCGGCTGAACCCGGGCTGAGCGCGACAAGGCCCGCGGACGCACCCCCATGCGATCCGAAAGATCGTCTTTACAGACCAAGATTCTTAAATACCAGCCGGAGCTGGTAGGAATTGCCGCGCTGCGCGTCGCCGCTCGTGCGATAATCGCGCCGCCAGGTGAAGCCGAGCTGCACGCAGTCGTCCTCATAGGCAATGCCTAGCCGGTGACGCACCGGCTCGAAGCCCGAAAGGGTGCTCGTCGGGTCGTCATCCCGGCCGGTCAGGTCGATATTGGTCGAACCGAAGAGCGACCAGTGGCGGGCAATAAGGATGCGCCCGCCAAGCCGGATTTCCTCTATGTCCTTCAGATCCTCCACGCCTGCCGTCACATTGCGGTTGAGGCGCAGATAGCCGATCTCGGCATAGGTCTTGCGGCTGCCGATGGTTGCGTCGATCTCGTTGCGCCGGACGGCCAGATTGTCCTTGTCCAGCCGGAAGCGGTGCGTGAACGAGACCAAGTCCTTGTAGCGCACCTGCACGCGCCCGACGATGTCTGAAAGCCGGTCGGAGAGGCCGGTCCCGTCGGGCAGCACGGTCTGCCGCTCGGAGAGGCGGTAGCTCTGGCCGATGGTGGCATCCAGCGCGAAATCGGGCAGGTCCAGCCGATAGTCGACACCGTAGGTGATGCGGCTGGAATCCTCGAAACGGTCATAGCCGGGGAAGCGGTTGAGCGCGAAGAGGTTGGAATCCTCCAGGTCGATCGAGCGCGAATCCTCGTTGGGCACGATGAGATTGGCGACGCTGGGCGCGATGACGAGCTGCACGCGCGGCGTGATCTGCTGCGTGCCGCCCAGTGCCGGGCCCATGAACGGCCAGCGCATGTCGAGCGCCAGCGCCGCGATGCCGCGCGCCTGCCAGCCGGGATCGCCGCGATAGATGATGGTGGGCGAGAGATTGTTCTGGGCGCTGTGATAGACGTCGCCGCGCAACAGGCCGGTGACGCTGACTTCCTGGCCGAGGCCGGTGAGCGCCGCACGCGACCAGGTGACGCTGGTGAAGGCGCGCTGCGTGTCCTGCCCTTCGGTCCGCAGGATGGCGAGGCTGTTGGCCTGGACCTGCACGGTGCCGCCGAGCAGCGGATCGGCGAGGCGCAGCCGATAATCGATCGCCGGGAGGGCAATGGGGAGCTGACCGGAGGGCTCGCCCGCGCGCAGCGACTGGAAATCCCATCCCGCAATGGAAAAATAGCTGTTCTGGCCGCGCCGGGCCAGCTCCACCGTGGAACGCAACCGGTCCTCGCGGCTGATGTCGTAGCGGTAGAGGAAAGTGCGGTCGCTCACATAGCGCAGCGAGCCGGTCAGCGACCAGTTGGGGTCGAGCTGGAACTTGCCGCTGGCCGAGATGTAGCCGCGCAGGCGTTCGGAACTGGTCGCCTGCGTGGGGTCGGCGATGGAGGTGACGCGGCTCACCGTGGCGAAGCCCTGCACCTCATAGGCGCCGCGTGAGAGCAGCGCGCGATAATCAACCTCCAGCATCGGCGCCACCGCGCTGTAGAGGTGGGGGGTGATGGTGAGATCGCGATTTTCCGCCAGCCGCCAGTAATAAGGCAGCCGCGCCTCGAAGCCGTTGCGCCGGTCATAGCCCACATCCGGCACCAGCAAGCCGGAGGAGCCCTCGTCACCCACCGAGTGACGCAGGCCAGGCAGCGGGATGAGCGGCAGGCCGAACAGCCTGACGCGCGCATTGGTGTAGCGCACCCGCTTGCGCGCGCTGTCATAGACCACGCGGTCGGCCTGGATCTGCCAGCTCGGCTCCTTGGGGCAGCCATGCTCATCCTCGACCCGGCAGGGCGAATAGGCAGCGCGATCCAGCACATAGACGGCGCCCGCGCGCTCGCCATGTTCGGCGGCGAGGCGGCTGCCGTCCGCCGTGACCAGAAGCAGGTTGTCGACGATGCCGTCGCGCAGATTCTCGCTGACCTCCACCTCGTCGACATAAGCGCGCTCGCCGTCCGCGCCGGCGATGACGACATTGCCCGCCGCCGTGACGCGGCCGGTTTTGCGATCCCAGCGCACGCGGTCCGCCGCGAGCCGGTCGCTGCCGCGCCGCACCTGCACATTGCCGCTCGCGGTGATGACGTCCTCACCCTGATCGAAATCGATCTGATCGGCCTGGAACTCGACTTCCTGCGCCGCGACGGGCTGGCCGGGCGGGGCCACATCAGCCGGCGGCGGCTCGGGCTGGGCGGCGAACAGAGGCGGGCAGGCAACGCCGGCGAGCAGCAGCGCAGGCAGCCAGCGCGTGCCCATGCGCACTCCGCCCGTCCGTTGCCGAAGCCGCCGCGGGCCGGTTTCGCCCGGTGCGCTCGCCAGAATAGCCAATGTCGCCAAGAGACTCCCTCAAGTGCCGGCCAGGCGGCTTTGCCAGCGTCACGAAGGCCGCCTATTGCACGCGTGCCGCCGCAACCGCAATCGTCTTGCCGTCCGTTGGTCGCAGGAACGCTGCCGATTGCCATGGCGTTCCGTGCGGGCAGGGGCTATTCCGGTGCCATCGCGGCCATCCGGCCACGCCTCGATTGTCAATTGCTTCAGGAGCCCCCGTCCGATGCAGATCGTTTCCAGCGCCACGCGTCCTGCCGAAGCGCAGTGCCTCGTCTTCCTCGTTGCCAAGGACGCGCCGGTCGCGCCGCCCATCGCGGCGTCCCTCGCGCGCGACGCGGCTGCGACGGCGCGATTCGGCGGTGACGCGGGCGCGACGCTGGATCTCTACGTGACCGAGGGGGGGGCGCTGCGGCACCTGCTGCTGGTCGGCACCGGCGCCCGCACGGCGAGCGACATGGAAAAGGCGGGCGCCGCGATCAGCGCGCGGCTGCTCACCTCCGGCGTGGCGCATGTCGCCGTGGACGGCGGAGGCCATGACGCTCAGGCGCTCGCCCATCTGGCGCTCGGCGCTCGCCTGCGCGCGTGGCGCTGGGACGCGCACCGCACCAAGCTCAGCGACAAGCAGAAGATCTCGCTCGCCTCGCTCACGCTGGTGAGCCAGGCCGAGGGACTGGCGGCGGCGCTCACCGAGGCGGATGCGCTGGCGCAGGGCGTCATGTTCACGCGCGAACTGGTCGCCGAGCCCGGTAATGTCATCTATCCCGAAACCTTCGTGGACCGCTGCCGGCCGCTTGCCGAGCTCGGCATCGAACTGCGTGTGCTCGACGAGAACGACATGGCCGCGCTCGGCATGGGCGCGCTGCTCGGCGTGGCACAGGGATCGGTGCGCAAGCCGCGCCTGCTCGCGCTGCGGTGGGACGGCAGCGGCGGCAAGCAGGAGAAGCCGCTCTGCTTCGTGGGCAAGGGCGTCACCTTCGACACCGGTGGTATTTCCATCAAGCCGGCCGCCGGCATGGAGGACATGAAGTGGGACATGGGCGGCGCGGGCGCCGTGGCCGGCGTGCTCAAGGCACTGGCCCTGCGCAAAGCAGACGCGCATGTCGTGGGCATTTGCGGTCTCGTCGAGAACATGCCCGACGGCGGTGCGCAGCGGCCGGGCGACATCGTCAAGACCATGTCCGGCCAGACGGTCGAAGTGCTCAACACCGATGCGGAAGGGCGGCTGGTGCTGTGCGACGCCGTGTGGTGGGCGCAGGAAACCTACCGGCCGGGCACGCTCATCGATCTCGCCACGCTCACCGGCGCCATGATCATTTCGCTCGGGCATGAACATGGCGGCCTCTTCAGCAATGACGACGCGCTTGCCGAGCAGCTGCTGGCGGCCGGTAGCGAGAGCGGCGACAAGCTGTGGCGCTTCCCGCTGTCGGACGCATATGACAAGCTGCTCGATAGCCCCATTGCCGATATGAAGAATATCGGCCCGCGCTACGCCGGCTCCATCACCGCCGCGCAGTTCATCAAGCGCTTCATTCAGGATGGCGTCAAATGGGCGCATCTGGACATCGCCGGCATGGTCTGGGCCGACAAGCCCGGCCTCACTTGGGACAAGGGCGCGACCGGCTATGGCGTGCGCCTGCTCGATCAACTCGTGCGCAGCCACTATCAGGCCGGCTGATGCCGCGCGGATGCGCCCGTCGTGGCGGGGGTTCTCCCGCGCGGCGGGCGTGACCGGCTGAAGGAGCCCCTGGGTCATGCAGGTCGATTTCTACCAGCTCTCGCGCGATCCGGTGGAGCAGGCGCTGCCCGGTATTGCCCGGCGCGTGCTGGAAGGCGGCGAACGACTGCTGGTTGTTTCCGAGGATCGTGCCCAGCTCGAGCGCATTTCCCGCGGCCTGTGGGATGCGGGGCCCGAGACCTATCTGGCCAATGATCATGTCGATGCGCCGCTGCCTGCCGCGCAGCCCATTCTGCTGGCGCCGGCCTGCACCGCGCAGAACGGCGCGCGCATGATTGCGCTGGCGGATGGCCGCTGGCGCGACGAGGCGCTGGAATTCGAGCGTGCTTTCTATTTCTTCGACGACCTGACCATCGAGGCGGCGCGCGAAAGCTGGCGCGCGCTGCGGAATCGCGAGGGCGTCACGCCTCGCTTCTGGCGACAGGAGGGCGGCCGGTGGCGGCAGGGCCCCTGACGACGCCGTTCGTCTATATCGGCGCCGCCTTATGCGAGATTGCCGGCTGCTTCGCCTTCTGGGCCTGGCTGCGGCTGGGCAAGTCGGCCCTCTGGCTGCTGCCCGGCCTGGCGGCGCTGGTTGCCTTCGCCTGGCTGCTGACGCTGGTCGAAGCCGACGCGGCCGGCCGTGCCTATGCGGCCTATGGCGGCGTCTATATCTGCGCATCGCTCGGCTGGCTGTGGGCCGTGGAAGGCCTGCGCCCCGACCGCTGGGACGCGCTGGGCGCCGCCATTTGCCTCGTCGGCGCCGCGATCATCCTCTTCGGCCCACGCGCATCAGCCTAGCGGGCGCATCAGCCATATTTGGCGTGGAAGCTCTCTTCGCCCATGACCGCATAGGCAATCGCCTCGATGAATGCGACGATACCTGGAATGAAAGTCCAGCAGAAAATCAGATAGAGAACGCCCCATCCGACGCGGCCCAGATAGAATTTGTGAAAACCAAGTCCGCCTAGAAACAGGGCGAGGAGGATCACCGCACTCCGGCTTTTAACAGGGCGGGCCGGTGCCGTTGGCGTGCCCACGGCGGCGTTCATGTAGACATTGCCTTGTCGTTCGCTGGCCCGCAGCGCCTCCTCGGCCTTGCGCATCGCGACGTCCACGGTTTCTCCGCAATGGCGGCATTTCCGCGCGCGGCGATTGATCTGCTCAGCGCAAAAGGGGCACTCGACGGTGTCCACTTCGCTCGCGCCGCCCGGCGCGGTTTCAACATTTTCCACAAAGCCCCCCATTTCTCGACAAATGTCCTTGTTGTCGAGACATGGTGGAGATGCTTGCCCACCTGACCCTTAATCGACAGCGCCAACTTCGTCGGTTTCGGAGAGAAGGGCGGTCGTTGAGCATGATTGAACGAAAACGCCCGGGTGGCGGCCGGGCGTTTTCGTCCCTCGCCAAGCGCTCAGGCCAATCGGGCGGCGCGCGGCCGTCGTGCGCGGCGCATTTGAAAACCAACGGCTGCGATGCCCGCCATCATCATGGCCCAGCTTGTCGGCTCCGGCACGGCGGTCAGAAAGCCCTGGATTTCCGACACGGCATAATAATTGTCGCCGGCGGTGGCGGAGAAGCGCAGGGCGTCGGTGGTGATGGTGCTGCCCAGCACCCCGGAATCGCGCGTTACCAGGCCAAAGCTCGGCTTGAAATCGATGGCCCAGGCGGTCTGCCACGCACCGCCGTCCCAATATTCCAGCAGATAGCTGTCATTATCATCAGCCTGCACCACGAAGCGGTCGAAACTGACCGGGCCGCCGAGCTGGATCGTCAGCGAGACGGGAAGCGCGTTCACGGATGGATCGTCGTCCCACCAGACCGACCCCTGGGTCCAGAGCTGGCCCTCGGGAACGAACGCATCGTCCGCGACGGAAGTAAGCGCGGTCGGGGCGGAAGCCGGCGCCCAGGGCGAGCCGGCCCGCAATGTGCCGATCGTCCCCGTGGCGGCGACGCCGGTTACATTGGCGCTGATGAGATTGGCGGCCTGCGCGGGCTGGAACACGAAAAGCACGGTGGCCGCCATGGCGGCGGCGAACGGAACGGTCCTGGTCATCCTTGTCTCCCACGGAACAGAGGAACAGTCACGACCCCGCATTTGTGTGCGCCATTTATACACGCACTGCGTCCCGGCCGTCATGACGCGCCGCAGCGCCATGACGTCAGTCTGCCGCAAAGCCGCAACGGCTGGGCTTGATCGGTCGCGTCTTCGCCGCTAGAGCGCGCCGCGACTTTTCTTCAGCGACAGAACCGGAGCTTTCTCATGGCGGTGACCCGCACTTTCTCGATCATCAAGCCCGATGCCACCCGCCGCAACCTGACCGGCGCCGTCACCAAGATGCTGGAGGAGGCCGGCCTGCGCGTCGTCGCCTCCAAGCGTATCCACATGAGCCGCGAGCAGGCCGAAGGCTTTTACGCGGTCCACAAGGAGCGCCCCTTCTTCGGCGAGCTGGTAGAATTCATGATCTCCGGTCCCGTCGTCGTGCAGGTGCTGGAAGGCGAGGACGCCGTGAAGCGCAACCGCGACATCATGGGTGCCACCAATCCGGCCAATGCCGAGCCCGGCACCATCCGCAAGGAACTGGCCGAGAGCATCGAGGCGAACAGCGTCCATGGCTCGGACAGCGACGAGAATGCGGCGATCGAGATCGCTTTCTTCTTCAAGGCGGAAGAAATCGTCGGTTGATCCATGAAGGGCCGGCGCTGCCGGCTCTTCCCTGTCAAGACAAAGGCCGCCGGAGCGATCCGGCGGCCTTTGTCGTTGACCGAGCAGGACGCACCGGCCGCGCCCGCCCGGCTCAATCCTCCTCGCGCAGCCGCTCGTGGTGGCGGATCACTTCGTCGATGATGAAGCGCAGGAATTTCTCGGTAAAATCCGGGTCGAGCCGCGCATCCTCGGCGAGCTGCCGCAGGCGGGCGATCTGTCGCTCCTCGCGGCCGGGATCGGCGGGGGGGAGGGCGTGCGTGGCCTTATACTCGCCCACCGCCTGCGTGATCTTGAACCGCTCGGCCAGCATGAACACCAGGGCGGCGTCGATATTGTCGATGCTTTCTCGGTATCTGGCGAGCCTGTCGTCCATTGCGCCGTTCCTCCTCATGTGCGGCGCTTGTTGCCGCGCCACGCGCGCATGGCAAGAGCGTCA
>DASRXY010000241.1:0-5450 GCA_035654035.1 Sphingobium sp.
CCGCTGGCGAGCGCCGCGCGCTCGCCGGCGGTCAGGGCGGCGGCGTCGTGCTCCGCGTCATGACCGGATTCATGATATTCGGCGTCTTCGTTGACCGCCCAGATATCGTAGAGCCGTGCACCGGCCTGGATGTTGCGGACGGTCAACATCGCCGTCATCATTGCATGATCCTGGTTGTTGTAGCGGTGCATGCCGTTGCGGCCCACGAGGTGCAGCGTGGGGTAGCGCGCTTCCAGTTCGGCGCGCATCTCCTCGACATGGGCGGCATAATGCTCGTCATAGACCGGATAGGCCTTTTCCTGCCGCACTACGGCCCCACCGACGACGTCCTGCGCGCGGGCCAGGCCAAGCTGCGCCATCTCGCGCGTGGCGAGCGCAATGAGGTCCTCGTCGGTCGCGGACCACAGGCCATCGCCTTCGAAGCAGAAATATTCCAGCCCCACGCAGGCAATCGCGGGATCGGGCACCATCTCCGGCGACCAGCTCCGGAAATTCTGCACGCGGCCGACCTTCACCTTGCTGTCGTGGATGTAGATCCAGTTGTCCGGGAACAGGTCCACCGAGCGGATCATCAGCGCCACGGTGAGGAAATCACGATAATTGAGCGCCAGCGCATTGCTGAGCGTTTCCGGCACGGGGTGGAGGCGCCCGGCCAGTTCGCGCATGGGTGCGGACGAAATCACATGGCCGGCCTCGATGGTGACGGTCGCGCCATCCGCGCTTGAGGCGGCGACACGCCAGCGCTGTGTGACCTGATCGAGCGTGAGCTGCTTGAGCGAATGGCCCATCAGCACGCGGTTGCCGCCCTTTACCACATGGTCGCGCGCGGCTTCCCACATCATGCCGGGGCCCAGGCGCGGATAGCGGAAATGCTCGAGCAGCGTCTTGGCGGCCATGCCGTCATTGGGACGCCGATTGAGCCCGAGGCTGCGCTTCACGCCGTCGAGCACCGCCTTGCCGAGGCTCAATCCCTTGATGCGCTGCGCCGCCCAGTCGGCCGACATGGTGTCGCATGGCATGCCCCAGACCTTCTCCGTGTAGGTCTTGAAGAAGATGGTGTAGAGCTTGTGGCCGAACTGGTTGACCACCCAGTCCTCGAAGCTGGTCACGTCCTTGCGGGGGAAAAGCCGGGCCCTGGCGTAGCTCGCCATGCACAGCGCCGAGCGGACGAGACCCAGATTGCGCAGCGCCTCGAAGGCGCGCAGCGGGTAGGAATAGAAGCGGCCCTCATAATAGATGCGGCTCATGCGCGGCCGGTCGATGAAGTCGTGCGGCAGGATCTCGTTCCACAGCGCCACCACTTCCTTCGACTTGGAGAAGAAGCGGTGCCCGCCAATGTCGAAGCGGAAGCCGTCATGCTCCACCGTGCGGCTGATGCCGCCGACATAATGGGGATCCTTCTCGATGACGGTGACGCTGTAGCCTGCCTTGGTGAGCAGATAAGCGGCCGTGAGGCCAGCGGGGCCGGCGCCGACAATGGCGACATCGACGCTCTGGTCGGCTCGGCTCGGCATGCAGGCTTTTCCCCGGAAAGAGACGGACGGATCGCCCACCGAGGTGACTGAAATGGCTTAACAAATGTTTAAGTGCACGGATTTTCGAGCCTCTGCGCGCCTGTTATGGTTAAATCGGGCGTGCTCAGGCTAGGAGATTATAACTCTTGCCGTCGACCACGATGCGCTGGATTTTCAGCTCCGCCGTGCCGTCCTTGCGCGGCTGACCGATCAGCGTCACGGATTTGGCGTTCTTGAGCATCTCGGCGCTGAGGCCGCGCGCTTCCATGCGCGCGATCGGCGCGAGCACCACTTCCCAGCGCTTACCTTCATACTGCACGGCCACGGCGCCATGGGGATTGGCCCAGCGAATCTCGCTGACCGGCGCGGTGAGCGTCACAGTCTTGTCGGCATCGTAGCTGCTCCAGCCATGATGAGCGCCGGCGGCGGCTGGCAGCATGCAGAGCAAGGCGGGCAGGAGGAGAGTGAGCGGGCGCATGACATGAGGCCTTTCCTGGCGAACCCCGCGCCGGCGAGTTTACGTCGGCCGGCACGATTCGCCAAGCGTCCGCCGCCCCCTCAGTGACGGAAGTGGCGCATCCCCGTGAACACCATGGCGAGTCCGGCCTTGTCGGCGGCGGCGATCACCTTGTCGTCGTTGAGCGAGCCGCCCGGCTGGATCACTGCCGTGGCGCCGGCTTCCACGGCCGCGAGCAGGCCGTCGGCGAAGGGGAAGAAGGCGTCCGAAGCCACGGCGCTGCCGATGGTGCGCGGCTCGGCCCAGCCGAAGGTTTCGGCCGCTTCCTGCGCCTTGGCAGCGGCGATACGGGCGGAATCGCGCCGGTTCATCTGCCCCGCGCCGATCCCGGCGGTGGCGCCGTTCTTGGCATAGACGATGGCGTTGGACTTCACATGCTTGGCGATCGTCCAGGCGAAGAGGCAGTCTTCCAGCTCCTGCTCGGTCGGGGCGCGCTTGGTGACGACCTGGAGCGCCTCGCGCGCAATGCGGCCGTTGTCGCGCGACTGAACGAGTACGCCGCCCGCGATGCTCTTGAAATCCAGCCCGTTGCGCGCGGGATCGGGCAGCTCGCCCAGGATGAGCAGGCGCAGGTTCTTCTTGCGCGCGAAGACGGCCCGGGCCGCCTCGTCCGCGCCCGGCGCGGCAACCACCTCGGTGAAGATGTCGGTGATCGCCTCGGCCGTTGGCCCGTCGAGCGGCCGATTGACGGCGATGATGCCGCCGAAGGCCGAGACGCTGTCGCACTGATAGGCGTTGCGATAGGCTTCGATCAGCGTTTCTCCGGTGGCGACGCCGCAAGGATTGGCATGCTTGACGATGACCACGGTGGGCGGCCCGTCGCGGAACTCGGCGACGAGGCCCAGCGCCGCATCGGCATCGTTGAGATTGTTGTAGGAGAGCGCCTTGCCCTGCACCTGCTCGGCCTGGCCGATGCCCCGCGCAGCCGGGCCAGCGGGCACATAAAGGGCAGCGGCCTGATGCGGATTTTCGCCATAGCGCAGCGTATCGGCGAGCCGCAGCGGCACCGACAGCGCCGGCGGAAACATCTGCCCCTGGTCGGCAAAGGCGAACCAGCTCGCGATCATGGCGTCATATTGGGCTGTCGCCGCATAGGCCTTGGCGGCGCACAGGCGGCGGAAATCGTAGCTGGTGGCACCGCTCTTCGCGTCCATTTCCGCGACGAGGCGGTCATAATCGGCAGGGTCGGTGACGATGGTCACGCTGGCATGGTTCTTGGCTGCCGAGCGCACCATGGAGGGGCCGCCAATGTCGATATTCTCGATAATCTCGTCGCGCGCCGCGCCCTTGGCCACGGTCTGTGCGAAGGGATAAAGATTGACGACCACCAGATCGATGGCGCCGATGTCGTGCGCTTCCATCGCCGCGACATGCTCGGCATTGTCGCGCACCGCGAGCAGGCCGCCATGCACAGTGGGGTGCAGGGTCTTGACGCGGCCGTCCATCATTTCGGGAAAGCCGGTGAGGTCCGCGATGTCGCGTACGGCCAGGCCTGCCTCGCGCAACGCCTTTGCCGTGCCGCCGGTCGAGACGAGGTCGACGCCATGGCGCGCCAGGACCTGCCCCAGCTCGATCAGCCCCGTCTTGTCGGAGACGGAGAGCAATGCCCGCTTGATGGTAACGTCCTGCATGGGGGATCTCCTCGCGGTTGGAGCGGCGGCATGCGACGGTGGCCGCGCGTCCCGGATGAATGTGCTACGCCCCGAGCCTGTCCATGGGCGATACGGTCTTTTGAAGGGAATGGGCGCAGACAGACTTGGCCCGAAAGACGAATGGATCGAGTGGTCGGCGCTATCCCGAGCGCTTGAGCAGCCAGCCCAGGCTTGTGCCGCCCGTCCCCGCCACACCGGTGACGAGGAGCTGCTGGGTGGGGTGTGGCCGGCCTTCGCTGTCCACCCACAGGCTTTCCTCCAGCACCAACTCGCCGGCGCCAACGCGGAACTGCCAGAGCACGCCATTGGCGAGGCGCAACAGCGCGCCCTGCCGGTCGGCGGTGAGCGTGGGCTCCACCTCTGGGCCGAGATGGAAGCGCAGTGCGAAGGGGCATTGCGTGATGCGGCGACGGCGCTGCACGGGCAGCAGCATGTCCTCGCCGCGCAGCTCGCGCCCGTCGGCGCTCAGCAGCAGGAGCCGCTTGTGCAAGAAGCCGTGCCGCCGCGCATAGCCGTCATGGCCGATTTCCAGCCGGCTGCCCTGTTCCAGCTCCTGCCGGTCCAGCTCCACCTCGGCGACACCCTTGCCAAGCGAGCCATCGGCCTGGATCGCAGTGGAATTGCTGTCGTTGAGCACCAGCGTGCTGTGCGCCGCCGTGGTGCGCAGGCCTTGCGCAAGATCTTCGGGGATCGTGGCGCCCGCCAGCGCCGCACCGCCGCAATTGACGATGAGCCGCACCGGCCCGTCGCTCACTTCGATGGCGCCTGTCGAGGCGCAGCCGCTGCGGGCAAGCCGTGCGACCGGCGGCGGAGCGGCATCGACCTGCACCACCGTCTGCCCGGCGGCGAGGCGCTGATAGCCCCATTCGCGTGCCTGGCGCAGCGGCCGGGTGCGCACCCCCGAGGCGGCAATGACCGCGGTGACGCGCGCCGGGTCCGCCCAGGCGCTGCCCTGCCAGTTGCCGGGGGCGCCGTCGCCGTGGAGAATGCCCAGCATCGCCGCCACCGCGCGCTCCAGCAGGTCCGCCACGGACGCAGGCAGCTCCTTGCGGCGCACGTCATAGATCGCGGCCAGCATGGCGAGCAGGTGGATCGCGTCGAGCTGTTCCTGCGGCGAGCGCGAGATGATGCCGCCATCTGCCGAAAAGGCGCTCTCCAGCGCGCGGCGGAGCCCCGCTTCGGCAAAGACCTGGCGCGGCTCGCCGCCCGGCAGCAGCAACCCGGCCGCGACGATGCCTGCCCAGGCGGTGACGCGCGGCAGGCCAATGGGCGCCTTGTCTGCGCTGCGGTCCAGATGGCGGGCCGTGCGCGCGATGCAGTTGAGCACGAGGCTGCGATAGACGAGGTCGCTGCTCGAGAGGATGAGCGGCGAATAGGTCGTCCAGTAGAGGATACGCCAGGCGGCATTGTCCGCGCGCCAGGCCGGCTCGCTCGGCTTCTCGCCATGAGTGGCGAGCCAGGCGCGCATCTGCGCCTCGGCAATCGGCACGGCGCCGTCGAGCGTGGTGCAGGCGGCTAGGTCGGCCAGCCAGCGGAACCGATGCAGATAATCGGCAAAGGCGTCGCTCTGATCGATCTTGCGATAATCGAGGCCCTGCACGGGCTGCTTCATGCCCCGGAACAGGAAATAGCCCGCCCGCAGCGCCTTGCCCGCGCGCGCGTCGCCGGGGATCAGCTCGCGCGGCACGGCGAGCAGCTTGAGCGGATATTTGCCCTTGAGCCGCATGGCGTGCAGCGGCGTGTTCCAGGTCAGGCGATAGAAATGGT
>DASRXY010000242.1:0-16601 GCA_035654035.1 Sphingobium sp.
GGGCTGTCCAACGCAAGGTTTTTCCGGGCGGAGCTGGCCAGCTTGTGGTGCCGGACGTGACGCCTACGCCCGCGCCGACTCCGCAGGTCGGCAGTCCCGCGACCGGGCCGCTCAATGATCTTACGGCGCGGGTGAATGCCATTGAATCGCAGCTCGCGCGCCTGACTGGTCAAGTCGAGGAAAACGGCTATCGGCTGCGCCAACTCGAAGAGGCCAATATGCGGCTGAGTGGGCAGGTCGAAGCGCTCCAGGCGGCCGCCGCACCGTCTGCCGAGACGGGCCTGAGCCTGGGCGGGGCCGGCGGGCGCACCGATGCAGCAGCGCCGGCGCGCGCGTCTTCGTCCACGGCCACAACGCCCAAGGCCGAGTCCAGCCCCGCGCGGCTCCAGGCCGTCGCGGCCGTCGAGCGGCCGAGCACGGGCAATGCCGCACAGGACAGCTACACTTACGGCTATCGGCTGTGGGTGGCGAAATTCTATCCCGAAGCGCAAGCGCAGCTTGAAGACACGCTCGCCAAGTTCGGCAAGGACCCGGTCGCGAGCCGCGCTGGCAATCTGCTTGGCCGCGCCTATCTGGACGATGGTAAGCCGACGCAGGCGGCCAAGGTGCTTTATGAGAACTATCAGGCACGCCCCAAGGGCGACCGTGCCGCCGAGAGCCTGGCCTGGATCGGCGAGGCGCTGATCCAGCTCAAGAAGCCCAAGGATGCCTGCATCGCCTATGAGGAGCTGGAGGCGAGCTTCGGCGCCGACATGCCCACCAATGTCCGCGAGATGATGAGCAAGGGCAAAGTGCGCGCCAAGTGCGCCTGATGGCGTGACGACGATGGGTGCGACCACACTGGACGAGCCTTGGCGCGAGCCGGACCGGCACGGTGGCTGACGACCCCCTCGCTCTCGGGGATCATCTCCAGGCGGCCACGGCCCGGTTGATCGGTCGTGCGGTGGATGCGTCGGACCGCTTCGGTATCGCCGTTTCGGGCGGGCCGGACAGCATGGCGCTGTTGGCACTCGCCGCCCACCAATGGCCGGGCCAAGTGGCGGCTGCGACGGTGGATCACGGGCTGCGGCCGCAAGCACGCGCGGAAGCGGAGATGGTAGCGCACTGGTGTGCGGTGCATGAAATCGCGCACGTAACGCTCCGCCCGGGCAATCCGATTGGCGGCAATCTTCAGGCCGAAGGCCGGCGAGTCCGCTATGCGCTGCTAGAGGACTGGCGCGTCGCACAGGGACTGGACTGGCTGCTGACGGCGCATCAGGCCGACGACCAGATCGAAACCGTGCTGATGCGGCTCAACCGAGGCGCCGGTGTGAGCGGCCTGGCTGCCATTCGCAGCCGCCGGGGCGTGCTGCTGCGCCCGCTCCTTGCCGTTCGTCGGGTCGATCTGCGCGCCTGGTGCAAGGCGCAGGACGTGCCATTCATCGACGATCCCAGCAATGTCGACCCGCGCTTTGACCGCGCGCGGCTGCGCCAGCGCATCGGCGCGCTGGATCTGGTCGATCCCGCCCATCTCAATCGCTCCGTCGAGGCGCTGAGCGAGGCGGATGCGGCGCTCGATTGGATGACCGAGCGCCTGGCTGCCGAGCATGTGCGCGCCGATGAAGACGGCGTGGTTCTCACGCGGACTGACCTGCCGTCCGCATTGCTGCGGCGGCTGCTCCAACTCATGATCCGCACCGTCCACGCGCAGGCAGAGGCGCCGCGCGGGCCTGCCATGGATCAAGCGCTTGTTCAACTTTTCGATGGTAGAACCGTCGCGCTCGCCGATTGCATCGTGACGGGCGGCGCGCGGTGGAGCGTGCGCCGGGCGCCGCCTCGGCGTGCGGGCTGACCATTGCGTTCCGCCGGGGATGCCCTATTTTGAAACGCGAAAGCGAGATGAGATGAACGACAACAAGGAACCGCAGGGCAATCCCTGGATCAAGAGCGCGGTCATCGTGGCGGGCGTATTCCTGGCGCTGCTGATGTTCGTGACCCTGTTCGAGGGCCAGGGCGTGACGCAGAAGGGCACGGCCATTGCCTATTCCGAATTCCGCGAGAAAGTGGCGGCGGATGCGGTGAAGGACGTGGCGATCGCGCAGGACCGCATCACCGGCACGCTCAAGAATGACGAGAAGTTCACGACCTACAGCGTGCCCGATCCGCAGCTCACCGCGCTGCTCGACACGCATAATGTCAAGTATAGCGGCCAGCCCGAGGAAGGCATCAGCTTCTGGCAGGCGCTGCTTTACCAGTCCCTGCCGTTCGTCCTCATCCTGGGCATTGCCTTTTTCGTGCTGCGTCAGATGCAGAAGGGCGGCAGCGCCGGTGGTGCGATGGGATTCGGCAAATCCAAGGCCAAGCTGCTGACTGAGAAGCAGGGCCGCGTCACCTTCGACGATGTGGCCGGCATCGACGAAGCCCGCGAGGAATTACAGGAGATCGTCGAGTTCCTGAAGGATCCGAGCAAGTTCGCGCGCCTGGGCGGCAAGATTCCCAAGGGCGCGCTGCTGGTCGGCTCGCCCGGCACCGGCAAGACGCTGCTCGCGCGCGCCATTGCCGGCGAGGCGGGCGTGCCGTTCTTCACCATTTCCGGCTCGGACTTCGTCGAGATGTTTGTCGGTGTCGGTGCGTCGCGCGTGCGCGACATGTTCGAACAGGCCAAGAAGAACGCGCCCTGCATTGTCTTCATCGACGAAATCGACGCGGTCGGCCGTCATCGCGGCGCTGGCCTGGGCAATGGCAATGACGAGCGCGAGCAGACACTGAACCAGCTTCTGGTGGAGATGGACGGCTTCGAGGCCAATGAAGGCATCATCATCATCGCCGCCACGAACCGGCCGGACGTGCTCGACCCGGCGCTGCTGCGCCCCGGCCGCTTCGACCGGCAAGTCGTCGTGCCGCGTCCGGACATCGAGGGCCGCGTGAAGATCCTGGAAGTTCACATGAAGAAGGTGCCGTTGGCGCCTGACGTGGACGCCCGCACCATCGCACGCGGCACGCCTGGCTTCTCGGGTGCGGACCTCGCCAACCTCGTCAACGAGGCGGCATTGATGGCGGCGCGGCGCGGCAAGCGCCTCGTCGCGAGCGCCGAGTTCGAAGCCGCCAAGGACAAGGTCATGATGGGGTCGGAGCGCCGCTCCATGGTGATGACCGAGGATGAGAAGAAAATGACCGCCTATCATGAGGCCGGCCATGCCATCGTGGCGATGCACGAGCCGGCGTCCGACCCGATCCACAAGGCGACGATCATCCCGCGCGGGCGCGCGCTTGGCATGGTCATGCGCCTGCCGGAGCGGGACAATTACAGCTATCACCGCGACAAGATGTACGCGAACCTCGCCGTCTCCATGGGCGGGCGCGTCGCAGAGGAAATCATCTTCGGCTATGACAAGGTGAGCTCGGGCGCTTCCAGCGACATCCAGTACGCCACGCGGCTGGCGCGCGACATGGTGACGCAATGGGGCATGTCCGACGAGCTGGGCCCGCTGCAATATGAGGAGCCGCAGGGCGAGACGTTCCTGGGCTATTCCCAGAGCCAGCGCGTCCACATGTCGGACGAGACGGCACGGCGGATCGACAAGGAAATTCGCCGGGTCGTCGACACCGGTTACGACCGCGCGCGGCAGGTCCTGACCGATCATAACGATCAGCTTCACCTACTCGCCAATGCACTGCTGGAATATGAGACGCTTTCGGGCGACGAGATCAAGACGCTGATCGAGAAGGGCGAGATCCAGCGCGAGAAGGAGACGCTTCGTCCGGCCGCCGTGCCGGTGGCAGGCACCTCCATTCCCAAGACGCGCCGACCCAAACCGGTTTCGGAGACGGCATCGGGCGCCTGAGGCAGTCGGGGCTGATGGATATTAAGGCGCGGGGTTTCAGGATTCCGCGTCCTTTCTTTGCGCTGGCGAGAGAGCGGGGGATCGCCACTGCCCGCGCTGCGGAGCCCACATTGGAGCGACAGCCTGATTTGTAGGCGGGCAGTCACCTAATGAAGCCGATGGCATAAGCGAGGGGACTGCCATCCCTAAAACTTCGTTCTGTGCTTGTCGGAGGGCTCCTCTGCTTTTCTTCCACTCCCAGAAGGCATGGGATGTTCGGCTCCAAGGTCAATGAGGTGCGTGGCCACCGCCAGGAGCGCGGATGACTTAATCGAACGTAGGGCCCTGGAACATCTTTAGGGAGCAAAACGGCTCCAACCTGAGGAGGCGAATTCTAGTTTTGCGACTCCTGCGAAATCAGGAAATGGCCGTTCGCCCAAGGTAATCCAGTTGGGCTGGGGTGAGATTCCCGCTTTCGCGGGAATGACGGCTGGAGAGATTCAGCCGTTTTTCAGGTCGCAGAGCTTGTGCAGAGTCTCGCCTCTGACTGGCTTGACGCCGCCTTGGCAATTTCAGGCCCACGGAGCAAAAGAAAAACCCGGCGATGGCGCGCCGGGTTCTTCGAACGTCCAGACTGAAAGCATCGACTCAGCCGTCGTAGTCGGCGCCCAGATTGTGGTTGCGCGGGGGCGTTGCCGCGGTGAGGCGCAGGGCCTCGGCCGAGCGCGCCAGCGAACCGATCTCGTCCGGCGTATCGTCGTCATCGATCTGCATTTTCTGCATCGAGCCGATCAGATCGCTCTTGAGATCTTCGGGCAGGATGGTCTCTTCGGCGATCTCGCGCAGCGCGACCACGGGGTTCTTGTCCCGGTCGCGATCGAGCGTGAGCTCCGCGCCGCCCGAAATGGAGCGTGCGCGCTGGGCAGCCAGCAGGACGAGATCGAAACGATTGGGAACCTTGTCGATGCAATCTTCGACGGTAACGCGCGCCATGCTTGGCTCCTCGAACAAACGGATGATGCCGGAAAGGCGGCTCAGCTAGCAGCACGGCGACGCAAAGTCAATGAAAAGCGCCGTACAGTGCGCTTGCGGAGCTGTGAAAGGGGAGGTGCCGCCTGGTCATTGGCATCCCGGGAGAAGCGACGAAGGCGCGGCGGAATGGCTGCTGTTGGCAGCCCCGTTTCTTTGGGCCATGAAGGCTTCATGACGCATATGCGCGACGAGAAGGACGGCATGCGCCAGACGCTGGAAGTGGACGGCAATCGCCTGACCCTGTTCCCGGACGGCCCGGCGCGGCTTGATGCGCTCAAGGCGCTCATCGCAAGCGCGCGCCGGCGGCTCGATCTTTATTTCTATATCTTCGGGCGGGATGACTGCGCCGTGGAAGTCCGCGACGCGCTGATCGACGCCTGCAACCGTGGCGTCGCCGTAACGCTGCTGGTGGACGCTTTTGGCTCCAGCACGACGCCAGATGCGGTTTTTGCACCACTGATTGAGGCGGGGGCCCGCTTCGACCGGTTCGGCAAGCCCCGCTCGACGCGCTACCTCATCCGCAATCATCAGAAGATGGTCATGGCCGATGGTAAGCGCGCTATGATCGGCGGGTTCAACATCGAGCAGGGCTATTTTTCGGCCGAGGACGATCCAGAGGCCTGGCGCGACGTGGCCTTACGGATCGAGGGGCCGCTGGTAGCGCCCCTATGCGTTTGGTTCGACGGGTTGGCGGCCTGGACGCTGCGGCGCCGGCAGAGCTTCCGGGCGCTGCGGCGCATGGTGCGTGACTGGGAGCCGGGCGAGGGCGCGGCCATCTGGCTGGTCGGGGGGCCGACACGCTATCTCAATTGCTGGGCGCGCTATGTGAAACGCGATCTCCAACGCGGCCACCGGCTCGATATGGCGGCAGCCTATTTCTCACCGGGTTGGGCCATGGTGCGGCGCCTGTGCGGCATCTCTCGCCGGGGCACGGCTCGCATCGTGACGCCGAGCCGGTCCGACAACAAGGCCACCATCGGCGCGGCGCGACATATCTATCGCAAGTTGCTGCGCGCTGGGGTCGAGTTGTTCGAATATCTGCCGCAGAAGCTTCACAGCAAGCTCGTCGTCATCGACGACATCGGCTATGTGGGCTCGGCCAATTTCGACATGCGCAGCCTTTTCATCAATGTCGAATTGGTGCTGCGGGTAGAGGATGAAGCTTTCGCCGCGGCACTGCGCCGCGAGATCGATCATGTGGCGAGCGAGAGCCAGCGGATCGACCGGCCGACGTTCCGTGCCATGGCGCGTCCGCTCAGTCGGCTGCGCTGGTGGTTCGATTATCTGCTGGTCGGCGTGCTGGACTTCACCGTGACGCGGCGCCTGGCGCTGCGCTGGGATCCGCGCGGCAAATAGCCCCCCCTCGTCGAGCCGTGTGCCAGGCATGGAACAACTGCAACGGCGGAATGCAGCGCCACACGCGCGCCTCGTCCACCCGCGCGAAGCGGGCGCGCAGGAGCGACCGTACGAAGCGCGAATATTGATAGACAAGAAAGGCACCGCCCGGCCGGATGGTGCGGGCCGTCGCGTCCATGATCGCCTCGGCCGCCTCGGTCGGAAGGGTAGAGAAGGGGAGGCCGGAGACCACCACATCGGCATGCGGCAGGCCGTGCCCGGCAAGGATGATCTCCACCTGTGCGGCGGAACCGTGGACAGTGATGAGGCGCGGATCGTCGATGGACTGGCGCAGATAGGCAATGAAATCGGGGCTGGTGTCGATGGCGACCAGCCGTGCCTGCGGCTCCATGCGGTCAAGCAGGGCGCGGGTGAAGACGCCGGTACCGGGCCCATATTCGACGACGCAGCGCACCTCGCTCCAGTCCACCGGGGCGAGGGCAGCCCGAACGGCGACGGCGGACGTGGGAATGATTGACCCCACGCCACGCGGCGACTTGAGGAACTGGCGGAAGAAGAAGAGCGGAGGAGGAGACGCCTGATTCTTCGAGGTCATGAAGCCACGCCCACCATGAAAGGAGCTCTCGCCGTTACAAAATCCCGTGCCGGTGACAAGGGGGGCACGCGAGAAGGCGAGTAGGATGCCGGATGATCCGATCTGATCGCCCCATCGAGCAGTTGCCCGGCACCGGCTGCGGCTATCCGGTACAGGGAGATAGCCGCAATCACCTCTTTTTTTCAGCTTCTTCGATGCCGAGATTGAGGCCGTGTCTCATCATCATCGGCAGGTTGACCAGGCCGAAGACAAATGTAGCGAACGTGACGCCCCATACTTTGATGGTAAGCCAGGTGTCGAAACTGAGCGCAGCGCGCATTGCCTCGTTGGCAAGCGCGAGACCGATGAAGAACAGGCCCCAGTTGCGCGAGAGCTTGAGCCAGCCTTTCTCGTCGAGCCCGTTATAGGCGGATTGGAGCAGGTAGCGCAGCAGTGGCTTGCCGCGCAGCCATCCACCCAGCAGCATCAGCGCGAAGAAGGCGTAGATGATGGTCGGCTTGGCCTGAATGAAGCTCTGGTCGCGCAGATAGATGGTGAGGCCTCCGAAGAAGACGACCAACACGGCCGAGAGCCACAGCATTGGCGAGACGCGGCCGAGCTTCAGGCGGCTGACAATCACCGCCACGACAATTGCCGCCATGAATACGGCAGTGGAGGCGATGGTGCTCTGGAGATGCTCCGCCGCGCCGAAATGCCACTTCGCGATCCGATAGGAGAGGAACCAGATGAGCAGCGGCCCGAAGTCCAGCGCCATGGGCAGCCAGCCTTCGCCCTTGGGGCCGGGTGCAATGGGGGCGCTGTCGACTGTCACGTTGATGGCGCGGTCGTCCTGTTCAGCGCGCATAAGCGGCTCCTGCAATGGCGTGCGCCAGCTCGGCGGGATCGAAGGGGCGCAGATCGTCGATTTTCTCTCCCACGCCGATGGCGTGGATGGAGAGCTTGAACTTTTCGGCGGCCGCCACCAGCACGCCACCGCGCGCGGTGCCATCGAGCTTGGTCATGACAAGCCCGGTGACGCCAGCCACTTCCTTGAAGATCTCGATCTGCGAGAGCGCATTCTGGCCGGTGGTGGCGTCAAGCACCAGCACCACGTCATGCGGCGCGGCGGGGTTGAGGCGGCCGAGCACGCGGCGGATTTTGGCCAGCTCGTCCATCAGCTCGCGCTTGTTCTGGAGGCGCCCGGCGGTATCGACGATGAGGATGTCGATGCCCTGCGCAGTCGCTTGCTTCACGGCGTCGAATACAACGCCGGCCGCATCGCCGCCTTCCGGACCAGAGACGATGGGCACGCCCAGCCGCTCGGCCCAGACCTTGAGCTGGCCGATGGCGGCGGCGCGGAAAGTGTCGCCCGCCGCTAGCATCACGCCATAATCCTGCTCCTGGAACAGGTGCGCGAGCTTGGCGATGGTAGTGGTCTTGCCCGATCCGTTGACACCGATGACGAGAATGACCTGTGGGCGCGGAAACGCCTCGATCTCGATGGGCTTCGCCACGGGGACGAGCACTTTCTCGATTTCCTCGGCGATGATCTCGCGCAGATAGTCCTCGGTCAGCTCCTTATTGAAGCGCCCCTCGGCCAGGCGCTCGCGGATGCGCGCGGCCATTGCGGGGCCGAGATCAGTGACGATGAGGGCTTCCTCGATTTCGTCGAGCGTCTCCTCATCCAGCGCGGCCTTGGTGAACAAGCCCGCCAGATTCTCACCCAGGCGATCGGATGTGCGCTTGAAGCCGCCGAAGAGTCGCTCGCGCCAGCTCGGTGTATCAGACATGCGGCTGTCCATGCGCGATGAGCGCATTATCCTCAAGCCCCGCAATGCGCGCGGTGACGATGTGGCCGGCAGGCTGCGGCGCGGGAAAGCGCACCGGCGCGAAATTCTCGGCATGGCCGGTGAGGCCGCTTGTCTCCACCAGCACGTGCTGCTCGCTGCCGACGAGGGCGCGCAGCCAGCCAGTGCGCTGCATCGCGCAAGCCTCGCGCAGCAGCGCGGCACGCTCACGAACAATGGTGCCGTCCACTTGCGGCATGCGCGCGGCGGGCGTGCCCTCGCGCGGCGAGTAAGGGAAGATATGGCCGTGGACGATGCGGCACTCATGCACCAGCGCTAGGCTATGGGCGAAAGCGGCGTCATCTTCGGTGGGGAAGCCGGCGATGATGTCCGCGCCGATGGCGATCTCCGGCCGGCGAGCCTGGAGCCGTGCCACCAGCTTTACTGCGTCCGCCCGACTGTGGCGCCGCTTCATGCGCTTGAGAATGAGATCATCGCCCGCCTGCAACGAGAGGTGGACATGCGGCATCATGCGCGGCTCGCTCACCAGCAGGTCGAACAGGCGCTCGTCGATTTCCACGCCGTCCAGGGAGGACAGGCGCAGGCGGGGCAGGGCCGGCACATGGCGTAGCAGCCGTTCGGCGAGCAAGCCTAGCGTGGGACTGCCCGGCAGGTCTGGCCCATAGCTGGTGACGTCCACGCCGGTCAGCACGATTTCCTGCACGCCTTCGTCCACAAGGCGCTTCACCTGGTCGACCACGGCGCCCGCCGGTACGGAGCGGCTCGCACCCCGGCCATAGGGAATGATGCAGAAGGTGCAGCGATGGTCACAGCCATTCTGCACAGGCACGAAAGCGCGCACACGCTCGGCAAAAGCAGAGAGGAGTTGCGGCGCCTGCTGGCGTACCGTCATGACGTCACCCACACACAGCCTGTCACCAAGGAGGTGCCGCGCGATGTCGGCCTTCTCACCATTGCCGAGAACAAGGGATACTTCCGGCATGGCGGCGAACGTCTCTGGTTCAATCTGCGCCGCGCAGCCGGTGACGACGATGCGCGCCTCCGGTCGGCGGCGGTGAGCGCGGCGGATTGCCTGGCGGGTATGGCGCACCGCCTCGCCAGTGACGGCGCAGCTGTTCACCACGATGAGGTCGTCCTGCTCGCCCAGTTGTTGGCGCATCGCCTCGCTCTCGGCGATATTAAGCCGGCAGCCCAGAGTGATGATCTCGGGCTCGCTCATTCCCTCGTGCCGGCCAGCGCCGCAAGATCGATGGTGCCGGCATAGACGTGCGTGGCCGGACCGGTCATGGTGATGCGGCCGCCCGGCGTCCAGTCGATGCCGAGGTCGCCGCCTTCCAGCGTCACGCGCACGGGCCCCGTACACAGCTTGCGGCGGATGGCGCTGACGGCGGTGGCACAGGCGCCGGTGCCGCAGGCGCGGGTGAAGCCGGCGCCGCGCTCCCAGACCGTGAGGCGGATATGGTCGGGGCCGACGATTTGCGCGAAATTGACATTCACGCGTGCGGGGAAAAGCGGATCCGTCTCGATCTGCGGGCCCAGCCGCGCCATGTCCACGGCGCTCAGATCGGCGCAGAAGAAGACGACATGCGGATTGCCGATATTGGCCGCGCTGGGGGCGGGGAGATCGTCCCAGCTCACCGGCATCTCCAGCGTGTCCATGGCGTAAGCGAGGGGAATCGCGTCCCAGTCGAAGCGCGGTTCGCCCATGTCGACGCTCACCAGCCCGTCGCGCATCTGCGCGGTGAGAATGCCGGCCTTGGTCTCGATGGTGACGTCGCGACCCACGAACAGCGGCACGCAGCGCGTGGCATTGCCGCACGCTTCCACTTCGCTACCGTCCTGGTTGAAGATGCGCATGGCAACATCGGCCTTGTCCGACTGGCCGATGAGGATGAGTTGATCGCAGCCGATGCCGGTGCGGCGATCGGCCAGCGCCCGTGCGAGCACGCCGGTCATCGCGAGCGGGCCGGCGCGCTCGTCGATCACGACGAAATCGTTGCCGAGGCCGTGCATCTTGGCGAAAGCATGGGTCATCGCGCGCATTTAGGGCCGCGCGGGGCCGAAGTCTATGGCGCGTAGAGAAGGGGCTTGCCTGGACCTGCATTTGCGTCGAAGCAGGCGGCGCCCTTCCCCCCTCAGGAGCCTTGACGATCATGTCGCAGACCGACCGTTTTTCCCGAATGGCCCATTGGAGCCTGGCTGGCGCGGTGCTGATCGCGGTGGGCAGCATCGGCTACCGCATTCAGAGCGACCGCAATGCGCTGGCAGCGACCGAGCAGGCTGCGGCGGACGAGGCGGACGAGGATGCCGCCATGGTCGCGCGGCTGGAGGCACGCACGCGCGAGGCGCCGGATGATGCCGCTGCCTGGGCCTTGCTGGGCCGTGCCTATGCCGCCACGCAGCGCCATGCCGAGGCGGCGGACGCCTATCGCCGCGCGACGCAGCTGCGGCCCGACGAGGCGCAGGATTGGGCGGCGCTGGGCGAGGCGCTGGTGCTCGCGGGCGACGGACAGAGCATGCCCGCCGAGGCGTTGGCGGCCTTCCGCAAGGCAGCGGCGATCGACCCTCAGGACCCGCGCACGCGCTATTTCCTGGCGACCGCGCGCAGCCTTTCGGGAGATCATGCCGGCGCTATCGAGGATTGGCTGGCGCTGCTCGCCGATACACCCACCGGCGCGCCTTGGGAGCAAAATCTGCGGCGGACCATCACGCAAGTGGGTGAGGCGGACGGCATCGAGACGGCCGAGCGCATGGCGGCGGTGAAGCAGCCGGCCGGTGCGCCGGTGCCCGCGCGTGGCCCCACGCCGGAGCAGGTGGAAGCCGCAGCGGCGATGAGCCCCGCCGAGCAGCGGCAGATGGCCGAAACGATGGTCGCCCGGCTTGAGGAGCGCCTCCAGCAGGAGCCTGAGCGCGTGGATGGCTGGCTGCTGCTCATCCGCAGCCGCATGTCCATGGGCGAGCCCGAAAAAGCGCGCGCGGCGCTGGCGCAAGCGGTGAAGGCCAATCCCGCCCGGGCGGCAGAGATCGAGGCCCAAGCGCGGGCACTGGGCGTTCGCTGAGGGTTGTGGCGGTCGAGTGAAGCAACTCAGTTGGGTGAAACCCCTCTTTTCGCGTTGCTGTGAAGGCAATCACGGCCTCGCCGACGGCCTTGGGCTCCTGCCTGCGCAAGGCGCAGTTCTTCCTGGAGAAGGCGGGGCTAGAGTGAGGTAGCCCGCCTTTATTGCTCGGCGGGCCGGTCCGGGTGGTCTTGCACCACCGCGTCGTGCTGCTTCTCCGGCCGGATATAGATGGAACTGATCTGCGGTGATGCCGCCTTGAGCGCGGTTTCGATCTCTTCGATCAGCGTTTCGCCTTCGCCCATGGTCAACCGGTCTTCGAAGTCGGCGCTGATCGCCACGAAGACGGCGTCCGGCGCTGTGTGGATGGTGCGGACATGGTTGACCGCGCTGATCTCGGCGCGCTTTTCGAGCAAGCTCCAGATCGCGCTGATGAGGGCGGGATCGGCGCTCTCGCCAATGAGCAGGCCCTTGGCCTCGCGCGCCAGCAGAATGGCGACGGCAGCGAGAATGAGACCGATGGCGATGGAGGCGACGCCGTCGATGCGCGGATCGCCGGTCGTATGGCTGGCCCAGACCCCCGCCGCGGCGATGGCGAGGCCGAGCAGCGCGGCGCTGTCTTCGAACAGCACGATGAAGCCGGCCGGATCCTTCGATTGCCGGATCGCCTCCCACCAGCCGGTCCTGCCACGCCGCGCGCCGAATTCGCGCACCGCAATGGTCCAGGACGTGCCCTCGAGCAGTGCGGCGACGGCGAGCACGACATAGTTGATGGTAGGATCGCGCAGCGGCTCGGGGTCCGCGATATGCACCCAGCCCTCGTAAAGCGAGACGCCCGCGCCCACCGCGAAGATCAGGATCGCGACGACGAACGCCCAGAAATACAGCTCGCGGCCATAGCCGAACGGGTGGAAGCGGTCCGGCGGGCGCTTGGCCTGCGCCTGGCCGTAGAGCAGCAGGATCTGATTGCCGCTGTCGACCAGCGAATGCACGCCTTCAGAGAGCATGGAAGAGGAGCCGCTGATTGCCGCCGCCACGAATTTGGCGAGCGCAATGCCGAGATTGGCGAACAGCGCGCCATAGAGCACGATATTGCCCTTGATGTGGCCGAAGGCGGTGGGAGCGGCCATAAGGGCTCGCTATGCCGCCGTCGGCTCGCTCGACGCTCCGATCCCGCCCGGGCAGCGCAACTCAGGGCAGTGCATAAGCGATCACCTCGTCGCCAATGGGCGTTTCCATGAAATGGTGGCCGCCGGCATAGAGGACGACATATTGCTTGCCGTTCGCCTCATAGGTCATGGGCGTCGTCTGGCCGCCAGCAGGCAAGACGTCCGACCAAAGCGTGCGTCCGGTCGTGAGGTCGATGGCGCGGATCAGATTGTCGGTCGCCGCCGCGATGAAGATGAGCCCGCTCGCCGTCACCACCGCCCCGCCATTATTGGGCGTGCCGATGTTGATCGGCAGCATGGAAGGGATGCCGAAGGGGCCGTTTGTGCGCGCAGTGCCGAACGGACGGTCCCAGATGGTCTTGCCGGTGGCGATGTCGATAGCGCGGACGCCGCCATAAGGGGGCTGCTTGCAGAGCAGGCCGGTAAAGGGGAGCCGCCAGCCGGCGTTCACATCCACGGCATAGGGCGTGTTAGCCTGCGGATCGCCAGCGCCCTCTGCCCCGCCGATCCGCCCGCGCGCTTGGTCGCGCGGCGCCCAGCCGCGCTTGTCGGCTTCGGCGCGAGGCACGAGGCGAACATAATTGGGCATGTCGTTATAATTGGCGACAATGACGCCGCGCACCGGATCGACTGCGACGCCGCCCCAGTCCGTCCCACCATTATAGCCGGGATATTCGATCGAACGGCGATCGCTCTCGGGCGGCGTGAAATAGCCCTTGTAGCTCGCCTTGCGGAACTGGATTCGGCAGATCATCTGGTCGATGGGCGACATGCCCCACATGTCGCGCTCGGTAAGGTCGGGCTTGCGCAGCGTATGCCAGAGCGACACGATCTGTGTGGGCGCGCGCTCCTGCGGCTCGACACCGCCGCCGGGCACACGAATAGTTCCGATGGGCGTGAGCGGCGCGCCGGTCCGTCGGTCCAGCACATAGATGTCACCCTGCTTGCTGGGCAGAACGAGCGCAGGCACGGCGCCGCCGGGGGCGGGATAATCGATCAGAGTCGCCTGTGCGCCGAAATCATAATCCCACACATCCTTCTTCACCGCCTGGAAGCGCCAGCGGGGCTTGCCCGTTGTTACGTCGAGCGCGACCAGTGAGGTGGCATAGAGATTCTCGGCCGGGCGGCGCAGGCTGGAATAATAATCCGCTGCCGCATTGCCCATCGGCAGATAAACGAGGCCCAGCTGTTCATCGCCCGAGGCGATGGTCCACATATTGGGCGTGCCGCGCGCCCATGTCTTGCCCGGCGGGGGATAGCCGCTCCATTCCGGGTTCATCATGTCCCAGGCCCAGAGCAGCTTGCCGGTGACGGCGTCAAAGCCCCGGATTACGCCGGAGGGCGCCCAGCGATCCTGTCCGTCGAGCACCTGATGGCCCGTTACGGCCACGCCGCGCACGATGGTGGGTGGGGAGTTGATCGAGACATAGCCCGGCGGGGTAGGGCCCATGCCGATTTTGGTATCGACTTCGCCATTGCTGCCAAAATCCTGGCAAGGGCGGCCCGTCGCGGCATCGAGTGCGAAGAGCCGCGCATCGAGTGTGCCGAAGAGAATGCGCCGCGCGCAGGCCTGATCGGGCGCAGCGTCCGGCACGACATAATAGGCGACTCCCCGGCAGGCCGCCGTATAGGGAATGGCATCGTCCGGCACCTTGGGGTCGAACCGCCATTGCTGCCGTCCGGTAGCCGGATCGAGTGCCAGGACGATGTTCTTGGGCGTGCAGACATAGAGGCTGTTCCCGACCTTGAGTGGGGTATTCTCCGCGCCGTAGGTGCCCTGCGCCTGTGGAGAAGGAAGGTCGCCGGTATGGATCAGCCAGGCGCGCGTGAGCTTGCCGACATTGGCGGGAGTGATCTGAGCGAGGGGCGAATAGCGCCGCGCGCTTTCGGAGCCGCCATAAGCCGGCCAGTCGGCGCCGGGCTGCATGAGCGCTGGGTCCCTCATGGTCATATGCGCAGCCGGGAGTGGCGCGAGCGGCCGTGGGCGGTTGAGCCAGCCCAGCATGGCGCCGCTTACGATGCAGAGCATGACGATAATCGCGCTCGTTCCGAGGGCGATCCGCCAGCGGTACGGCCTTAGCGAAAGCGCAGCCATGGCGAAGAGCACGGCAATCAGCAGTACCACTGGGGCAACGATGCGTGGCACCAGCGCCCAGCCATTGCCGCCCACTTCCCAGAGCGCCCAGATGAGCGTGAAGAAGACCACCGCGCAGTATAGCCATCCGCCGATGCGCTGACCGCGCATCAAGAGCAGACCGGATGCAAACATGGCGATGCCTGCCAGCAGATAATAAGCCGAGCCGCCGAGCGCGACGAGCCAGATGCCGCCGATAATAAGGACGATGGCAATGAGCGCGATGACAAGGCCGACGATGAGAGCCAGGAGCGGTGCGGGAAAAATCTGGCGGAGCGGTCTCATGGGCGCTCTCCCTGTTATTGTGCGGCCATTTCCGGCTCTAGAAACCCCCGGGAAGGAGAATGTTCCTGTAGAACTGGCCCGCTCGTGTAAAGAGGCGTGGATACCAGATTATGCGTCATCGGCATGACGCGTGACCGTTTCGCGCGACCCGGCCGGATGCCCCGCCACCCTGAGCTGAACGACCCAATGGCCGCCTCCTTAGCAGTTGGCGTCGTCCGGCCGTTCGCTAGGGCGACGATCAGCCCCAGGCGCCCTGTTTGGCACGCATGCGCATCGCTTCGATGAAGGCACGCACTGCCGGCATCGCGGCGCGGCCGGCGTCATAGAGCAAGCTGACCGGCACCGGCGGCGGCGCATAGTCCGCCAGCACACGAACGAGCCGTCCGTTCGCGATGGCCTCGGCCGACTGGTAGCTCAGCACGTTGGCCAGGCCCAGGCCGGCCTCAGCGGCCGCAATCACGGCGTCGATCGTGTTGACCGTGATCCGCGGCACAACCTCAACGATGGCGTCACGCTTCGCGCCAAACCGCCATTCCGTCCCGTCGCGTACGCTGTTGGCGATGATGAAGCGATGATCGGTGAGATCGGCCAGGGAGGCGGGGATGCCATGCTCCGACAGATAGTCCGGGCTTGCGACGATGGTCTGCTGCACGGTTCCGATGGGAAGGACACGCAGTGCGCTGTCCGCGAGCGTGCCGATCCGAACCGCGACATCGATCCCTTCTTCGACTATTCGGACATTGCGATCGAGCAGCATCATGCGCGCACTAAGCCCGCTATGGGTCGCCAACAGCGCGCTGATCGCGGGCATGACGTGAAGGCGCCCGAACATCACGGGCGCGGTCACGTAGAGCTGACCGCGCGGCACAGCCCGCCCGCCCATCAGGATATGTTCGGCTTCACGCAGGTCCGCGAGGATGCGACGCGCCCGCTCGAGGAAGGCCGCGCCCTCATCCGTGAGCGATACCGCGCGGGTCGACCTGTGGAACAGGGTTACGCCGAGATGCCGCTCCAAGGCGGCCACCGCGCGTGTCATTGCGGGCGGCGACGTGTGCAACGCGCGCGCTGCCACCGCGAAGCCGCGATGATCGGCCACCGCAACGAAGGCGGTCAGAGCCTGGAACCGATCCATTCTTCTCCAAAGCGAAATAGTGAATGCCAAATATCGCCAATTATCGCGCGGATGGCAATTGAATAGGATGTGGAGCATGGCACAGACCTATCTTCATACGATGTTCGGCCCGCGCGCCCGTGCGCTTCAGGAGGCGGCGGGCTCGCGCGCGTCCTACGCCAAAAAAGAAGCAGACGCCGGCCCGGTGGACATCCTTACGGATCGTGAGATCGTTTTCATCGCCGCGCGCGATAGCTTCTACATGGCAAGCGT
>DASRXY010000243.1:0-2859 GCA_035654035.1 Sphingobium sp.
CCGAAAAGCGCGTCGTCCCCGCAGCCCCCGTTGATTCGACCGTCCAGCCCTGCGCCGCCAGCCGGCGGGCCAGGCGCGTGGCGGTGTAGCCCAGGCCGAAGATGAAAAGCGCCGTCATGAATCTCTCCCTATCGCAACGGCTGTGGCGCTCCAGCCGATTTTGCGCGGCGAAGCGCCTTGTGCGCCGCTAGGCCGCCTCCTAGGAATGAAGCCATGGACACGCAGACGACCCAGGCTCCCGCATCGCCCCCCGTCATTTATCGGGCGGATTACCGGCCGCCCGACTGGCTGGTGCCGGAGATTGCCCTGGCGTTCGATCTGGATGCGGCCGCGACCCGCGTGCATGCGCGCCTGACCGTCACACGCAACGGGGGGCATGACCGGCCGATTCGCCTCGAAGGCGATGGGCTGGCGCTCGATGCGGTGCGGCTGGACGGCCGCCCGCTGGCCGAGGGCGATTATAAGCGCGATGGCGATGCGTTGCTCATCCCGGCAACCGGGCAGAGCCATGTGGTAGAGACCGACGTCACCATCGCGCCGGAGAAGAACACGCAGCTCATGGGCCTCTATGCCTCCGGCCGCCTGCTCTGCACCCAATGCGAGCCGGAGGGCTTCCGCCGCATCACTTTCTTCCCGGACCGGCCAGACGTGCTCTCCCGCTTCGACGTCACGATGCGCGCCAACAAGAGCCGCTATCCGGTTCTGCTCGCCAATGGCGATCCGGTGGGTGAGGGCGTTCTGGAGGATGGCCGCCACTGGGCGCGCTGGGTCGATCCCTTCCCCAAGCCCAGCTATCTCTTCGCGCTGGTGGCCGGCGATCTCGCCTGCAATGCGGACAGCTTCACCACGATGAGTGGCCGTGCAATCCGGCTCGGTATCTGGGTGCGGGCGGAGGACCTGCCGCGCACCGGCCATGCCATGACCGCGCTCAAGAATTCCATGGCATGGGACGAGCGCGTCTATGGCCGCGAATATGATCTCGATGTGTTCAATATCGTCGCCGTGGCCGACTTCAATTTCGGCGCGATGGAGAACAAGGGTCTCAACATCTTCAACTCGCGCTATATCCTGGCTGATCCGGATACCGCGACGGACCCGGATTACGACGCCATCGAGAGCGTGGTCGCGCATGAATATTTCCACAACTGGTCGGGCGACCGCGTCACCTGTCGCGACTGGTTCCAGCTCTCCTTGAAGGAGGGCTTCACCGTCTATCGCGACCAGAGCTTCTCGGCCGACATGGGCAGCGCGCCGGTCAAGCGCATCGAGGATGTGCGCACGCTGCGCGCGGCGCAGTTCCCGGAGGATGCCGGCCCGCTCGCCCATCCGGTGCGGCCCGAATCCTACATGGAGATCAGCAACTTCTACACCGCGACGGTTTACAACAAGGGCGCCGAGCTGATTCGCATGATGGCGTTGCTGCTGGGGCCCGAGCGCTTCCGCAAGGGTACGGACCTCTATTTCGAGCGGCATGACGGGCAGGCCGTCACCTGCGAGGATTTCGTCAAAGCCATGGAAGAGGGCGGCGGGATCGACCTCGCCCAGTTCCGCCTCTGGTACAGCCAGGCGGGCACGCCACGCATTTCCGTCGCTCAGGCGCACGATCCCGCCACCGGCACGCTCACCTTGACGCTGCGCCAGGCCGTGCCGCCAACACCGGGCCAGGACAACAAGCAGCCCATGGCGATTCCGCTGAAGCTGGCTTTGTTCGACCGGGAGTCGGGCACCCATGCCGGCGAGGAGCTGGTGGTGCTGACCGAGCCGGAGACGCGCCTGGAGCGGACCGGCTTCGCGCAGCCGCCGATTCTCTCGATAAACCGGCAGTTTTCAGCCCCTGTCATCATTGCGGCCGAGCGCGGGCCGGAGGAGTTGGCGTTCCTCTCCGCGCATGATGACGATCCGTTCAGCCGTTACGAGGCAATGCAGCAGCTCATGATCGATGCGCTGCTCGGCGCTGTCTCGGGCGGACCGCTGGAAAGCGCAGCGGTCGTCGAGGCCGTGCGGCACACCATTGCCGACAGCGCGCTCGACAAGGCCTTTGTAGCGGAGGCGGTCCGCCTGCCCAGCGAGGCCTATCTGGGCGATCAGATGCAGCTCGTCGATCCCGACGCCATCCACGCTGCGCGCGACGCGCTGCAGGGCGAGATCGGCCGCGCGCTGGAGAGCGAATGGCGTGCGCTGCATCATGAGACTGCGCGCAACGCCTTCTCGCTGTCGGCCGATGCGCGCGCGGCGCGGCGTCTGCGCAGCGTTGCGCTGGGCTATATCGTCGCCTCCGGCGCAACCGATGGCCCCGCCGTGGCCTTTGAACAGTTCGATGGCGCTGACAACATGACCGAGCGGCAGAGCGCACTCGCCATTCTCGCCGCCGGCCGCTCCGCCGAGCGCGACCGGGCGCTCGCGACATTCCACGCGCGCTATGCCGGAAATGCGCTGGTTATCGACAAATGGTTCCAGACGCAGGCGCTCGCGCCGCATCCGGAGACGGTGGAGATCGTCGCGGCGCTGGCAAGTCATGCCGATTTCACGCTCGCCAATCCCAATCGCGCGCGCTCGCTATGGGGGGCCTTCGGCGCCAACCAGTGGGCGTTCCACCGGGCCGACGGGCGCGGCTATGCGATGATGGCGGATGCGATCATCGCGCTCGATGTGCTCAATCCGCAAACGGCAGCCCGGCTGGTGCCGCCGCTGGGCCGCTGGAAGCGCTTTGATGAGGCGCGCGCCGGCCAGATGCGCGCGGCCCTGCAACGCATCGTGGCGACGCCGGGCCTCTCGCGCGACGTTCTGGAGCAGGCGAGCAAGAGCCTCGCCTGAAGCGACACGCCGGCTATGCAGTGAAGCGCGCCCTGGTGCTCCGGC
>DASRXY010000244.1:0-8592 GCA_035654035.1 Sphingobium sp.
ATGGAGCCGCGCGGCAAAGCGGACGGCGGCGGCGTGCGTGGCGGCGCGGATCGCCTGCGGCAGCGCGGGGGCGGGCGTCTCCTCGATCAGCTTCTGGTAGCGGCGCTGCACGGAGCAATCGCGCTCGCCCAGATGGATCACGGCGCCGGCGCCATCGCCCAGCAACTGCACTTCCACATGCCGTCCTTGCGCGACATAACGCTCCAGATAGACGCGCGCGTCGCCAAAGGCCGCGCCCGCTTCCGCGCTCGCCATGTCCAGCGTGGCGGGCAGGTCGGCGAGGTCCTCGACCAGCTTCATGCCGCGCCCGCCGCCGCCGCCCACGGCCTTGACCAGCAGTGGCGCGCCGATCTGCGCCGCGAGGCGCTTGGCTTCATCCAGATCCTCGACGGGACCGCCGGGCACAACCGGCACATCGGCGGCGATCGCCTCGGCGCGGGCGCGCAGCTTGTCGCCCACCGCCTCGATCTGCGCGGCGGTAGGGCCAATGAAGATGATGCCTTCCTCCTCGCACAGCCGGGCAAGGGCGGCGCGCTCGGAAAGGAAGCCGTAGCCGGGATGGACGGCGTCGCAGCCCGTGCCGAGCGCGGCTTGGACGATGGTCTCGACGCGCAGATAGCTCTCGGATGGACGGCCGGGGCCAATGCAGACGGCGCGTGTGGCAAGCCGTGCGCCCAGCGATTCGCGGTCCGCTTCGGAGACGGCCAGCACCGTTTCGATCCCGAGGCGCTGGCAGGTACGGATGATCCGCACCGCGATCTCGCCGCGATTAGCAATGAGGATGCGGCGAATGGTCATGGCCGACGCGCCTTTTGTCCCGCTTGCGGTTCGTGTCGAGCGCAGTCGGGACACGCCGGGAACAGGCGGTTCTCGACAAGGCTCGAACCGAACTGGAGGGGAAGGCGCTGGGGAGGCATGTGTCCTCAGTCCGGCCGCACGAGCATCAGCACTTCGCCATGCTCGACCAACTCGCCGTTCCGGCCCAAGATCTCGACGATCTCGCCGGAAACGCCGGCAGCCACGCTGTTCATGAGCTTCATCACCTCAACGATGCCGATAACGGTCTCCGTGTCGACGCGACTGCCCACGTCCACGAAAGGCGGCTCGCCGGGCTTGGGCGCGCGATAAAAAATGCCGAGCAGCGGGGCGGTGATCTCCAGCAGACCTTCGGCGCGGTTGGTGCGTGCGGGTGCTGCGGGTGGCGGTGTGGCAGGAGCCTCGGGCACCGCGGCGGGCGCCGATGGCGCAGGGGAGGCGGCCGGCGCGGGGCGCGGACGAGCAGCGCCGCCGCCGCGCTCCAGTTCCAGCTTCATGCCGTCCACCTCCAGGCTGAGGCGGTCGAAGGTCGAGGCGTCGAGGAGCTTCATGATCTCCTCGACATCCTTGGCAGTCAGGCTCATTTACGCCCCCCGAAGATCGTCATGACATGCTTGAGCGGATCGGCTTGCATGGGTGCGACCGGCTTTTGGTCGCGCGCGGACCAGACCGTCTCCGGCCGGCTTTGCAGCAGCAGGATATGCCCGCTCTTGTCGACCGCCCATTCGATGTCCTGCGCGCGGCCATAATGTTTCTCGACGCGGCGGCCAACTGTCCGCAACGCCTGCAACTCCTCGTCGGAGAGGGCGGGCGCATGGCGCAGATCGTCGGGCAATTCTTCATCGACAATACCGCCCTCTGGTGCGGGCACCTGGCGGATATGCTTGTCCGAAATGTCGCGTACGCTGATCTCGCCGGTGATCTTGCCCATCACCCAGCGGTCCGGCGTCACTTCGCCGGAGACAACCGCGCTGCCGAGGCCCCAAGCACCCTCTATGGTGATGACGGACTTGTCGCCGGTCGTCGGCGAGCGCGTGAACATGACGCCGGCGGTACGCGCGTCGACCATCTGCTGCACCACCACGGCCATCGCGACGCCGTCTTCGGGCAGGTTATGCTTGCGGCGATAGGTCATGGATTCGACCGCATAGAGGCTGCCCCAGCATTCGCGGACGCGGTGCACCGTATCGGCGGCGTCCAGCACCCACAGGAACGTGTCCTGTAGCCCGGCGAAGCTCGCGTCCTCGGCATCCTCGGTGGTGGCTGAGGAGCGCACCGCTACGGTGAGGCCGGCCTTGCCGTCGGCGAGACAGGCATGGGCGTCAAGAATAGCCTGCTCCACGTCGACGGGCAGCGGCTCTTCCTCGACTCGCCGGCGAAGGGCCTGTGAGAGGGCCGTGACGGCGTCGAGATCGGCGGGATCGAGCGCCTCCACCCGTGCGCGCAGCGGCTCGCGGGCCTCCAACGTCTCCAGGAAGCGCTCGAAGGCGTGCGTGGTGACGACGAAGCCGGGCGGCACGTCGATGCCGGCGTGAGTCAACTCTCCCAGGCTTGCGCCCTTGCCGCCCACCGTGGGGCGATCGGTAATGCGCAGGTCCGCGAACCGGGCGATGTCGGTATTGGTGGTCTCAGAGGTCAAAGGCTATCGGCCCTCCACAAGGTCGTTGGACCTGAGCTTGTCGAGGGACATTCCTGTTCCTTTGAGGAACAGGGCGTCGACAGGCCCGGTCCGAACGGGGGAATGAAATCGAGGAAACGCTCACGCATCCTCCAGCACGCGCGCGTCTTCCAGGATCGTAACCACGCCGCGCCCGCCATCGACACGAATGCGCTGGCCGTCCTTGATCGCCTGCGTCGCCTTGCCGGTGCCGACTACAGCAGGCAGTCCATATTCGCGCGCAACGATGGCCATATGGCTCATCGACCCGCCAATGTCGGAGACAGCGGCGGCGATCTTCTGGAAGATGGGCGCCCAGGTGGGGTTGGTGACCTGGCAGACCAGAATGTCGCCCTGCTGGAGGCGGCCGATCTCCTGTACGGATTTTACGACCCGCGCCGTCCCCTCGACGACTCCGGAAGATGCGGCAAAGCCCTTGAGCTCATTTGCATTTCCCTCTCCGTCAGACAGCCAGATGTCCAGGCTCTCGCGGGTGATGCCCCACAGCATGACGATGGCCGGATCGTCGATCACGTCCGGCACGGCGCCCAAGGCCGGCGGAACGGTTTCCTCGGTCCAGGCGGCGATGGCCCGCTTGCGCTGCGCGATGATTGCGGGCCAATGCCGGGGCCCGAGCGGCGTGGAACCGGAGGACCAGGCCAGCATCAGGTCCACGATGGCACTCTCCACCTCGTAGTGCGTCAGGTGAAAGACGTCCTCTTCCTTCTCCCAGAAGCCGTGGTCGCGCAGCAGCGCGCCGAACTCGCGGATCTTGTTGAAGAAGAGGTTGGTGTACCAATGCTCGCAGTAGAATTTATGCCCTTCAACATAAGGGAAAACGCGGTGGGCAAGGCCGATGAGCTGATCGTAGGTGGCGCGGTCCTCGTCGGTGTCGAGCAGCTCCCGATAGTCCGCGACGAGCTGTTCGCGCTCCTCGATGAGCTTGTCCATCGGCCGCTCGATGTTCTCGCCGGCCTTGATCTTGGCGATATAGCCCGGCAGCGCCGCGAAGGGCATGGAGAGGTCGTCGTTCCAGCTCCGGTGATAATGGTAGAAGCCGTCGCCGACATTGACGTTGAACCACGGGTTGCGGCTCGTCTCCAGCTCGGTGAGCCATTCCTTGCCGCTGTTGCCGAGGCGGTCGAGCCCCGCCAGCACCGCGTCGATATCCATATTGTCGGTGAAATGCTGGTCCACGCCCAGCTCCACGGCGCGGCGAGCGAGGCGCTTCACTTCCTCGTCGGGTTTGAAGATTTCCGCTTCCATGCCGGCGACCATGCGGCTGATCGCCTGATCGCTGATTTCCGGGAAGGCCTTCTTGCAGAAGTCGAAGAAGGTCAGATAGGCGCCATAGCCGAGCAGTAGAAACTCGAAATGATGGTGCCACATGCGGAAGTAGCCCTCGAGCGTCTTCCGGTAGGTATCGATGAGCGCATGGTTGGCGGCGATGCCCTTGCCGGTGTGCGTCGTCTCGATGGGCTCCAGATCCGGGAGGGAAAGCGGCGGCAGCGCCTGCGCATCGGCGATCAGCGCCTTCATCTTCTCCTTCCACTGGTCGTAGAGCCGTTCCCAATGCTCGTAATAATAGAAGGCGCGCTGCTGGAACTCGGCAACCCGGGCCTCGATTTCAGCCGGGTCCGTCACCGGCACGCCGCCGATGAACACGCGGCCGTTGATGACGCGATGGTCAATGCCCTTGGTGGTGGGGAGCACATGCACGCGGGTGTTGAACGCGCCGAGCGCGCAATAAGCCGCTTCCGCCGTCACCATGTCGAAATGATGCATCGGCTCGGGGAAATGCATGCTGTTGTAAAACCAGAAGCGCGCATCATCCTCGGGCACGAACTGGGTGTAATAAGGATAGGCTGCCTGCGCGGCTTCCGTGCCGGGCACCACCTTGAGCGAGCTGGGGAGCGGGAACTGCTTTGCTGTCTCAGCCATCGTCCTTGAACCTTTCATGGGCGGCCCGGCGTTGTTGCTCTTTTGGCGCGCGCTGCATCCTCTCGCCTGATCTTCGCGCCGGACCGGTCATCGCATGACGCGAATCGCGGTCCCGCAGGGCCCAGGCACGCTTCTGTCCTAGCGTCTCACGCAAAAGAGAATGAGGACTCATGCGCATCCTCATCAGGACAGGAGCGAAAGCGGGTGTGTGGGCGAGGCATGGGTGCGGCCCGAAGGGGAATGGCGTGGCTGGTTGTGCGACGCCTTCGCCGCATGTCTCGACATCCCAGGCCAAATCTCACCGGCTAGGCCGAGCGAAAATCAGGTGTGGTATCGATTCCAGCACATCTGGAGCCGGTACCAGCCAAGGCCGTGCTCCTGCGCAGGCAGGAGCCCGACTTGGGGCAGCTTCGTTTCAGGAGGCCGGCATCTTGTCTTTGCAACTCTCATAGACCTTGCTGATCGCCTCCTTGCTGTTGGCGACCTGGAAGCTGGCCATGAACGGCGCCTGACGGAAGGGTTCGAGCTGCACATCCAGCTTGGAGGCACTGAGCAGCTTCTGGATGAAGCGCGTCATGGTCCGCTGCGAGCGGTCGTCAAAGGCCGTGGCGAACTCGTCGTTGAAGCGCCAGGTGTCCTCAATCGCCGTGCCGTCGTCATAGCGCAGCTTGACCGGGCGGGTCTCATAGCGACCCTGTGACGCCATAGCGAGCTTGGTGCCGGTGGCGATCACCGCATAAGTGGAGAACTGGCCGGTACGGTCGCACTTGATGATGAGCTGTGCGCCGTTGGTCCCCGCTACGAAGGCCTGTGCGGTCTGGCCCTCGGCCTCGTACATGTTCCAGCCCGGCGCCTGGGCCTGACTGGCGGACGCGACCATCGCCAGCGCGATGGCCAATGCGATATGACGCATTTCTCTTCCCCTCTCCTGTTCGCCTTTTGGTGTGCGGACTGCTTGTGCGCCCGCTGGCTTTAAAGGCGTGTCCTATGGCCGCAGGGAAGGCGGCCTGTCGCGCGGCTTATTGCTTTGTTGCCGCGTCTGCGCAGGCGTTGCGTCCTCGCCCCAAGGCTCTGCAAAGGCAGACCTATCGCAATGAGTGGCCCGGAGCAATGACGCGCCGAATGGTGTCGCGCGGTCCGCCGCAGCAGGTGCGTGGCAGGGGCATATGCGTGGCCGCGTTAGCGCTGCGGCGAGACTTTTGGGACCGGCCGACGAGGGACGGTCCTCCGCTGCGCGCGGCGAATCAGGAAGGTGGTTGGACAAGAGGGCGAGCAAAGCCTTCGGCGTACTGCTTCGGCCGCATCTCGGAATATGTGGCCTCGGTGTCGGCCATTTGAGGCAAGGGCGACATGGACCCCGGCCTGGGCCGGGGAGCAGCATTTGGGTGCTTCAGAATCGAGCCGCGCTGCGCCGAACCGCCTCTACCTCGGATCGGCTGCGTCCCGCCCTAACCTGCGCGAGCGGCGCGCCAGTCCCTTGGGCCGATGCCGAAGCGCTTGCGGAACAGGCGGGCGAAATAGCCGGGATCCAGGAAGCCGGATTGGAAGGCGATTTCGCCGATCTGGAGCGAGTCGAGGCGCGGGTCGGACAGGCGGTCGGCAGCATGGTCGAGCCGGGCGGCGTTGAGCTCGGCCACGAAGCTGGTGCCGGCGCTGGCCAGCAGCGCCTGGAGATAGCGGCGGGAAATACCCAAATCCTGCGCCACGCAATCGGGCGTCAGTTCGGCATCGGGGAAATCCGTCTCGATTCGGCGCAGGATGGCGCGGGCAAGTTGGCCCTTGTGGCGACTCGCCTTGCGGTCCGGCGCGGGCTCGTGGAAGCTGGTGGCCAGCATCAGCAGCGCGCCCACTTGCTCGGCGACCAGCGAGCGGGGCAGCGGACTGGTGGCGAGACCGGTCATCATCGTCTCGATGAGCGAGCCGAGCGGGGCGCCCCAGCCCTCTCGCGCGGAAATCGGCCGGGCGAGCAGCGCATCAGGATCCGGTAGGTAATTTTCTACCCAGCCTTGCGGCATCACCAGATCGACGGCCTCATGGGCGCTGTCCATTTCCATCTGATAGAAGCGGGTGTTGTCGAGCAGCACGAACTGACCGGGCTCGACCGTGAAGCGCTTGCCGGCCATGCGCGTCTTGAGAGCGCCCCGGCGTGCATAGACGAGCTGGACCGAGGGCGCGACACGGGCGCTGCCCTGCTCCGTGCCACAATGGACGACGCGCTGGGCCGGGGCATGGAGCTGGAGCAGGCGGAGCTGACCGACGCCATAGCTCGTCCAGCGGGCGGCGAACTGTTCGCTGTCGTAGACTGTGACGTCGATGGGCGCGATGGTGCGTGCGGCCCAGTCGCGCCACTGCCGGATCGCCTCGCCCTGCTTGAGCCCGGCGGAGGTCCAGCTTGCATCGTCGCATGTCGTACCGGCCTGAATGGCCATGGCGCGATCCTCTCTCCCGCGCCCGACTCCGGCTTGGAGGTTGGCGCGAGGCAGAGACTAGCGCGGACCGTTAGAGATGCAAGCAACCCGGCCCCATGACACGCGGAGAGCAAGCCGGCATGCGCGGTGTAGCGGGGTCGGCAGCCGCTCTCATGTGGTCCAGGTGCGTAGAATCGAGCAGCCCGCCCTCTGTCCGGCGCCTTGGCAGTCTGCTGCGGGGCTGGACGGAGGGCGGGCCGCGCCGCCTGTGGGTGTCAGGCTCAGTAGCGCTGCTGGCGCTCGTAGAGGGATTTGTAGTGCTGGATGCGCGTCACGCGCAGGCCCGGCATGCCCGAACGGTCGACCGCCCGCTGCCAGCTCGCGAACTCCTCCAGCGTGAGGGAGTAGCGCTCGCACGCCTCGTCAACGGTGAGCAGTCCGCCGTTCACGGCGGCCACCACTTCCGCCTTGCGCCGCACCACCCAGCGCGTGGTGTCGGGGGCGGGCAACGTCTCAAGCGTCAACGGTTCTCCAAGGGGGCCGACGACCTGATCCGGGCGAATTTTCTGGTTCTCGATCATTTTTACCTCAACTGCCGACGAGGGGTGTCGGCATTCCAGTCTCAACTTGCGCGGCCCTTATTCCGGGGAAAGATTTGCCCCTTGGCTAAGTGCCAGAGTAAATATGCCTTTCACTATCACCCCCATCGGACAATCGCTCTGCCACCGCAGCGTTGAACGCGCCCGAGAGCCCGTTCGGGAGACTCGGTCGGGCGGACGGCGGCGCGAAGATCACCGCCATGCGGCCAGGCTGGTCGCCCGCATCGTCCGGTGATTCTTCACGCATCCGCGTCGCGGTGAACCCCGCGGCCTGCTTCACCGAAAGGACGGCAAGCATCACCGGAAGGTCCGCGATTCGCTCGCTCCCATCGCCGTTTCGGGCGGCTTTGGGGGCTAACAGGGTGGCGGCAGCGCTCATATCCATGGGATGGGTTCTACCGGCCAAAGGATAAGCCGTCGTAAAGGCGGCAGTGACGGCTCGTTAGGGTTAGTTAGCGCACTGGTAGGAGAGGTTTACGCAAACGGGATGTCGCGGGGCTGGTCGCGCCGCCCTCTCGGGCCTATATGCGCCGCGTCTATGGGCGATCTTTTCCAGCTCGACGGGCCCCTCGCGGGCAAGCGCATCGTCGTCGCCATGTCCGGCGGCGTGGATTCCAGCGTTGTGGCCGCGCTCGCCGCCCGCAGCGGTGCCGAGACCATCGGCGTGACGCTCCAACTCTATGATCACGGTGCCGCCGTGGGCCGGGTAGGGAGCTGCTGCGCCGGGCAGGATATTCGCGACGCGCGCGCCGTGGCCGACCGCCTGGGCATCGCTCATTATGTGTTCGATTATGAGAGCCGCTTCCGAGACTCCGTAATGGAACGCTTCGCGGATGATTATATGGCCGGGCGGACGCCGATTCCCTGCGTGCGCTGCAACATGGGCGTCAAGTTCACGGATCTGTTCGCTCTCGCGCGGGACCTGGGCGCGGATTGCCTCGCCACCGGCCATTATGTGCGCCGCGTGATGGGGCCGGGGGGCGCGCAGATGCACCGCGCTATCGATCCGGCGCGCGATCAGAGCTATTTCCTCTTCGCTACCACTCAGGCCCAACTCGACTATTTACGCTTCCCGCTCGGCGGCATGGAGAAGCCCGCGGTGCGCGCCATCGCGGCAGAACTGGGGCTGGGTGTGGCGCTGAAACCGGACAGCCAGGACATCTGCTTTGTG
>DASRXY010000245.1:0-2882 GCA_035654035.1 Sphingobium sp.
CAGTGTACCGGTGGTGAGCTGGTCCGCCGCCGGATCGCACAGGCGGCCATTCACGATGGCGGTCAGGCCCATCCCGGCACTCCTCTCGCCTTGCGCGTGAGCACGTCCAGGCAGGCCATCCGCACGGCGACGCCCATTTCCACCTGTTCGGTGATGGCCGAGCGCGCGGTGTCATCGGCGAGCGCGCTGACGATCTCCACGCCCCGGTTCATCGGGCCGGGATGCATGACGAGCGCGTCCGGCTTGGCCCGCTCCAGCCGCTGCGGCGTGAGGCCGTAGAGCCGGTGATATTCGCGCGGGGAGGGAATGAAGGCGCCGTCCATCCGTTCGTTCTGGAGGCGCAACATCATCACCACGTCGGCGCCGTCCAGCGCGGCATCGAAACCGTGGAACGGCGTCACGCGATAGCGCTCGATTGCCGTCGGCATCAGGGTGGGCGGCGCGCAGACCCGCACCTGCGCGCCCAGGGCGGTGAGGCACAGCATGTTGGAGCGCGCCACGCGGCTGTGCAGGATGTCGCCGCAGATGGTGACGATCAGCCCTTCCAGCGAACCCTTGCGGCGGCGGATGGTGAGCGCGTCCAGCAGCGCCTGGGTGGGGTGCTCATGGCGCCCGTCACCGGCATTGAGCACCGGGCAATCGACCTTGTCGGCAATGAGCTGCACCGCGCCCGAACTCATGTGACGAATGACGATGACATCCGCGCGCATGGAATTGAGCGTCACGGCGGTGTCGATCAGCGTCTCGCCCTTCTTCACGCTGGATTGGGCAGCGTGCATGTTGACCACGTCTGCGCCCAGCCGCTTGCCGGCAATCTCGAAGGAAAGCAGCGTGCGCGTGGAATTCTCGAAGAAGGCGTTGATCTGGGTGAGGCCGGCAAGGCGGCCGTCATGCTTGCGGCTGTCTGCCCGATTGAGCGCCACCCATTGCTCGGCCTCGTCGAGCAGAAACCGGATTTCATGGGGCGCAAGCGAAGCAATGCCGGTCAGGTGCCGGTGCGGGAAAGGCAGATGCGCTGTCATTAAAGCGCCGCGATAGTGTGTTGCGGGCGCGGACTCAAGAGCGCAGCAGCAGACCGGCGAGAAGAAGCGCCTGTATCGCGAAAATGAGCCTTATCGCGGCGGAGAATCCGGTCTTGCGCGTCTTGTGGCGGAAGACACGGCGACCGAGCCAGGCACCGGCACCGCCGCCGAGCAGCGCGAGCAGCAGCAGGTCGCGCTCCGCCACGCGCCATTGGCCGGTGATGGCGCGCTTTTTGTCGTAGCCGAAGGCAGCGAAGGCGGCGACATTGGCGGCAATGAGGTAGAGCCAGACCTCCGGTTGCATCAGCGCAGCCTCAGCCCAGTGTCAGCGCATCGATGGCGCCTTGCAGGATGAGCGCGGCGGCATGGGCGTCGATCTTCTCGGCGCGGCGGGCGCGGCTCATGTCCTGCGCGATCATGGCGCGCTCGGCCGCCACGGTGGACCAGCGCTCGTCGCGCAGGAGAACGGGCAGGCCGAGCACAGCGATATTGCGGGCGAAGGCGCGGCTGGCCTGGCTACGTGGGCTTTCGCTGCCGTCCATGTTGAGCGGCAGGCCGATAACGAGGCCACGCACGGCCTGCGCCTGGGCGAAGCTCTCCAGCACCGCCTTGTCTCGCGCGAACTTGCCGCGCGGCAGCGTCTGCGCCGGGCTGGCGAAGCGCCATTCCGCGTCGCACAGGGCCAGGCCGATGGTCTTGGTGCCAAGGTCCAGGCCCATGAGTCGGCCGCCCCCGGGCAGGGCGTCGCGGAAAGCGGACACGTCGAGAGTAATCAATGCGTCGTGCGCCATGCCGCCAGCCTTTCCAGCGCGTCGGCGCGGATGTTCGCCCAGAAGAGCGGGTAGTCATAGGTGTGGTAATTATTGCCCGGCATCACCGCCGGACCCATGCGCGGCGCGCTGTCCAGAAGCAGGATGCCGCGCCCGGTGCAGCGCGCGCCGACATTGCCGGGGCGCATGAGCTGAGTCGTCTCGGCCTCGCCCGTGCCGACGAGCAGGCCGAGATTGGCCTGCGCCGCCCCGACCGGCCCGGCACCGCCCGTCAGCGGATTGGTGCAGAGCATGGCGCTGCCCCGACGCGGCTGGCCGTCGAACCCCGGCGCGCCGTCGAAGACCGCTTCCAGCGTGCTCGAGTCGGCCGGCGAGCCAAAGCTCTGCCAGGCGAGGAGACAGCCGGTCTGGCGCGGCGCGGTACAGGCCGGCAGGCCAAGCGCGGGAAGATCATGCGTCGCCGAGATCGGCCAGCCCGGCGCATAGACGGCGACGAGGCGCGCGCGCCAATCCGCGCCGCCCGCGCGCTCGGCCAGCAGGCGCAGCAGGTGGAGCGAACCCTGGCTATGCCCGGCGAGGATCAGCGGCCCGTTGGGGTTGGCCCGCAAGAACGCCTCGAACGCGGCTTTTATATCCCCATAGGCCAGATCGATGGCCTGGCTGGCCTGCGGCTTGTCCGTGAGGAAAGCGCCGAACACCGCCTGACGATAGCGCGGCACCCAGACCGCGCCGGCGGGTGCAAGCGCACTTGCCTGCATACGCACGAAACGGGCGGCCTGCCCTGCCGCCACCGGATCGGCAAGCGGGGCGTTCCAGCGCAGCGTATCGAAAGCGCTGGTCGGGTGGATGAAGAAGATCGCCGCGCCGCCCCGCTGCTCGGGCGTGGGGAGGGCGGGGAGCCCCGTTGGCTGCCAGCTCGCCGGGTCGGTCGCGCGCTCGTCCGGCCGGGCCATCCAGCCCTCCGCCGTGGCATAGAAGTTCGCCGGCAGCGGCGCAGGCGCAGTGAAGGGCACGCGCGGCGTCAGCGCGCTTTGCAGCATCTGCGCCCCGAAGAACGAGAAGGCGATCATGACGGCGACCGCCAGCGTGA
>DASRXY010000246.1:0-3173 GCA_035654035.1 Sphingobium sp.
AGGTTGCCGAGGCGGCGCTGGCGCAGGGCCTAGCTAATGTGCGCGATGACCAGCGCGTGTCGCTCTATCTGCACATCCCCTTCTGCCAGGAGATCTGCTGGTATTGTGGCTGTAACACCGGCCGCGCCAATCGTTCGCAGCGGCTAGACAGCTATATCGAGGCGTTGCGGGCCGAGATCCGCACCGTTGCGGCGCGACTGGAGGGGCGCGGGCGGATCGACCGGATCGCCTTTGGCGGCGGCAGCCCCAATGCGCTGGAGCCCGTGACCTTCGCGCGGCTGGTGGACGACGTGCTCGTCGCCTTCGGCACCGGCGCGCCCACGCTCTCGGTGGAAATTGACCCGCGCAGCTTCGGCCCCGGCTGGGCGATGACGCTCGGCAAGACCGGCACCAAGCGTGTCAGCCTGGGCGTGCAGACCTTCGATGCGGACATTCAGGCCGCCATCGGCCGGGTACAGCCCACGGCGATGATCGTGAGCGCGGTCGATCGGCTGCGGGCCAATGGCGTGCGCTCAATCAACTTCGATCTCATGTACGGCTTGCCGGGCCAGGACCGCGCGCGGCTGGAGGCAACGCTGGATCAGGCCATTGCCTTGCGGCCGGACCGCGTCGCGCTGTTCGGCTATGCGCATGTGCCGCATATGCTGCCCCGCCAGCGCCGTATCGACGCCACCAATTTGCCGGATCAGGCCGAGCGCTTCGCCATGGCGGCGCTGGGCCATGAGCGGCTGCTCGCGGCGGGCTACGAGCCCATCGGGTTCGATCACTTCGCGCTGCCGCATGACGAATTGGCGAAGGCGGCGCGGACGGGGCAGTTGCGGCGCAACTTCCAGGGCTTCACCGAGGATCAGGCCGACGTGCTCATTGGCCTGGGCGCCACCGCGATCAGCCAGTTCCCGGACCGCATTGTCCAGAATGACAAGAATAACGGCCGCTATCGCATGCGGGCCATTGCCGGACGCCTCACGGCCGAGCGCGGCGTCGAGCGCGACGCCGAAGACCAGCAGCGCGGCGCCGTCATTGAGGCGCTGCTGTGCGGTGGGGCGGCACAGGTCGAACCCTGGCTGCGCGACGGGACGCTCGGGGCGGCCCTCACGCCCTTCCTTAACCGCGCGCTGGCCGTGCTGGAAGACGGACGGCTGCGCGTGACCGAGGATGGGCGGCCTTACGCCCGCGCCATCGCCAGCCTGTTCGATCGTCATCGCGCCCACTCGCCACAGCGTTTCAGCAGCGCTATTTGAAAGCATGATCCGATTGGGTTGAATCGGATCATGCTTTAGGTCCCTGTTTTCACATTATCCGAGCCGACAGATGCACCCATCTCACTTGAAAAGGCTCTAGGCGCCCTTGGCGGCCGCGATCACCTTCGGAGGCGGAGTCCTGCTGGGCTTCGCGTCGAGCCTGCACTGCATTGGCATGTGCGGAGGGATTGCGCTGCTGTTGGGCCTGCCGCCCGCGCGGCGCGGAGCGGAGAACCGGGGCGGACGGATCGGAGCGCTGGCGTTCACGCTCGCCGGCCATGTGCCGCTGCATCTGGGGCGCGCGCTTGCTTATATGACGCTTGGCGGCCTTGCCGGCGGCATTGGTGCGGCCGCGATCGGCGCGGTGGCAATGGAGCAGGCGCATCTCTTCATGCGCTGGGCGGCTGCCATGGCGCTGGCCTGGGTGGGCTTTTCCGTGCTGGGCCTCATGCCCTCGCCGGCGACTGTGGGCCATGCGCTGCTGCCCCGGATGGGACACGGTCATCCCTCTCTCTCGCTGCCGACGCCGCTGGCGCGGCTGATGGCCGGGCTTGGCTGGGGCTTCATGCCCTGCGGCATGGTCTATGGCGCGCTGCTCTTCGCGACCTTTGCCGGATCCGCTCTGGGCGGCATGGCCGTGATGGGCGGGTTCGCGCTCGGCACCATGCCCTCGCTGATGCTGGTCCATGGCGGCCATGCCACGCTCGCCCGGTTCGCGCGCCGCGCCCAGGCGCGCTGGATCACCGGCGCCGCGATCCTGTTCCTCGCGCTGCTCAGCCTGCTGGCGCCGGAGACGGGTTTCCGCGCCTTCTGCCGCAGCCTGGGCCTGCCTGTCTAAGCGGATCGACCGCAAGGTGTGAATTTAGATTCATAAATTGACGTGAAATCCTGTATCATGCCCTCACCATCGATTGCCGGACGCCGGGGAGGGGAGGATGACGAGGGCCATCGTGCCGCCGCTATGGGGCAGCCTGTCGCTGGACCGCGCCGGGGAGCAATCGTTGCAGGCACAGGTCGTCGCCTATTTCCGCGCCGCCATCGTCGAGGACCGCCTGCGCCGGGGCCTGCGCCTGCCCAGTTCGCGCCAACTCGCCCACGATCATGGGATTTCCCGCACTACGGCTGTGGAGGCTTATGAGCGCCTGATCGCGGAGGGCTATCTCGTCTCGCGGCCGGGCTCCGGTCTGTTTGTGGCGGAACGCATCCCGGAAGATTTCGCGCCCGAGGATGCTGCCGGTGCAGGGCAGGCGGCGCCTGCGGGCTATGCGGCCAAGCGCGTCGAGATCCTCGACCTGCGCAACTATCACCTGCCGCTGGCGCCCGGCATGCCGGCCGTGGATCTCTTCCCCTGGACCGAGTGGAACCGCCATATCGCCGCCGTGCTGCGTGCCCGGCCGCATTGCGAGATCGCGCATGGCGATCCGTTCGGCGAACGGCCGCTGCGCGAGGCGATCACCGATTATCTCGCCGCCATGAAGGGGATTCGCTGCCACCCGGATCAGATCGTGGTGGTGGGCGGCACGGTGCAGATCTTCGAGCTGGCGCTGGAACTCATGCGCGGGCCGCCGGCTGCTGCGATCATCGAGGACCCATCTTATCCCTTCGTGCGTGAGCGCATTCTCCAGATGGGCCATCGGCTGGTCGGCGGGCCTATCGATGCGGACGGCATGGACGTCACGCGGGCGCTCGCGCTGGCACCGGATGCTGCCTTCGCCTTCGTCTCGCCGTCCAGCAACGTGCCCTCCGGCGCCTGCCTCTCGCTTGCTCGACGCAAGGCGCTGGTCGACTGGGCCGACCGCACCGGCGCCTGGATCATCGAAAACGAGTTCGACGGTGATTTCCGCTTCACCTCGCGGCCGTTGCCCACCTGCTATTCGCTCTCGCGCACCAATCGCGTCATTCTCATCGGCAGCATGAGCAAGCCGGTGGGGC
>DASRXY010000247.1:0-5202 GCA_035654035.1 Sphingobium sp.
ATCTCCGCGCGCGAGAAGGCGCCGAAGCTCTCCAGCGTCGCCACGCCGAACAGGCGGCAGATGTCGGCCTCCGCCCGGCCGCTATCGAAGCCGCGGCTCTCGAAGGGCTGCACGCCGGCGATGCGCTCGGCGAGGGCAGGGCGGGCGATCACTTCGCTGGCGCCGATCCGCGCCAGCTCCGCCTCCACGCCTGCGTCCTCCAGCGCGATGACCTCCAGCCGGCCGGTCGAAATATCGGCCGCCGCGATCGCCAGTGCGCCGCCAGCCTCGCCGACGGCGGCCAGCATGTTGGCGCGGCGGCTGTCGAGCAGTGCGTCCTCGGTCAGCGTGCCGGCCGTAACGAAGCGGACGATGTCGCGCGCGACCAGCGCCTTGGAACCGCCGCGCGCACGGGCCTGCTCGGGCGTTTCAGTTTGCTCGGCGATGGCGACGCGGTGGCCGGCCTTGATGAGCCGGGCAAGATAGGCGTTTGCGCTGTGGACCGGCACGCCGCACATCGGGATGGGCGCACCGTCATGCTCGCCCCGGCTGGTGAGCGCGATGTCGAGCACGGCGGCCGCGATCTTCGCATCCTCGAAGAACAGCTCGAAGAAATCGCCCATGCGATAGAAAAGCAGATCGCCGCCGGCCTGCGCCTTGAGCGTGAGATATTGCGCCATCATGGGCGTCGGCGCGTTGCCACTGCTGTCTGTGGGGACCGTTTTGCTGCTCACCGCCGATCCGTTAGCAGGCGTGGCGGGCGGGGAAAAGGCGGGGTCGCGAGAACAGGCACGCGAGTGGCCCGGCTTTTCCTGTCAGTGCTCCGCCTCGACCCCGTCACCCCCTTGTGAAACGGGGCCCAAAGCCGCTAGGGCGTTTGCGCAAGACAAGGGTCCCCTGAACATGTCCGACAAGGCCAATATCGAATTTTCCGAGCGCGAGGCGCTGCTGTTCCATTCTGCCCGCCGGCCGGGCAAGATCGAGATCGTCGCCTCCAAGCCGATGGCGACGCAGCGCGACCTAGCGCTCGCTTATTCGCCGGGCGTCGCCGTGCCGGTGAAGGCCATCGCGGACGACCCGAGCCACGCCTATGATTATACGGCCAAGGGCAACCTCGTCGCGGTCATCTCCAATGGCACCGCCATCCTCGGCCTCGGCAATCTTGGCGCGCTCGCCTCAAAGCCGGTGATGGAAGGCAAGGCCGTGCTCTTCAAGCGCTTCGCCGACGTCGACGCTATCGACCTGGAGCTGGCGACCGAGGACCCGCAGGCCTTCATCGACGCCGTGGCGCTGCTGGAGCCCAGCTTCGGCGGCATCAATCTTGAGGACATCAAGGCGCCGGAATGCTTCATCATCGAGCAAGCCCTGCGCGAGCGGATGAACATCCCGGTGATGCACGACGATCAGCACGGCACCGCGATCATCTGCGCGGCCGGTCTCATCAATGCCTGCTATCTCACCGGGCGCGACATCCGCGAGGCGAAGGTGGTGGTGAACGGCGCCGGCGCGGCGGCCATTGCCTGCACCGAGCTCATCAAGGCCATGGGCGTGCCGCACGACAATGTTACCATGTGCGATCGGCTGGGCGTCATCTACCAGGGTCGAACCGAGCAGATGGACCAGTGGAAATCCGCCCACGCCGCGCGCACGGATGCGCGCACGCTGGGCGATGCCCTGGTCGGCGCAGACATCTTCCTCGGCCTCTCCGCCAAGGATGCGCTGCTGGCCGAGATGGTGGAGAAGATGGCCGCGCGGCCGATCATCTTCGCCATGGCCAATCCCGATCCGGAGATCCTGCCGCCGGTGGCCAAGGCCGTGCGGCCGGACGCGATCATCGCCACGGGCCGTTCGGACTATCCGAACCAGGTCAACAATGTGCTGGGCTTCCCCTTCATCTTCCGGGGCGCGTTGGACGTGCGGGCGACGGCGATCAACGAAACGATGAAGATCGCCGCGGCGCAGGCCATCGCCGAGCTGGCCCGCCAGCAGGTGCCCGAGGAAGTGGCGCGTGCTTATGGCCGGGCGCACAGCTTCGGCGAGGATTACATCATTCCCGCGCCGTTCGATCCGCGCCTGATGGAAGTCGTTTCCATGGCAGTTGCCAAGGCGGCGATGGAAAGCGGCGTCGCGCAGAAGCCCATTGAGGACATGGCGGCCTATCGCCACAGCCTGCGCAGCCGGCTCAATCCCACCACTTCAGTGCTCACGCTGGCTTATGAAGGCGCGGGCGCCGCCCCCAAGCGCGTGGTCTTCGCCGAGGGCGAGGAGGAAGTGGTGCTGCGCGCCGCCATCCAGTTCCGCGACGGCGGTTATGGCATTCCGGTGCTCGTCGGCCGCGAAGGCGTGCACGACCGGCTGCGCGCGCTCGGCGTCAAGGATGCCGAGAGCTTCGAGGTACACAACAGCGTCAATTCGCCGTTGGTGCCCAAGATGGTGGACCTGCTCTACGAGCGTCTGCAACGGCGCGGCTATCTGCGCCGCGAGTGCGAGCGCATGGTCAATCGCGATCGCAACATCTTCGGCGCGCTGCTCCTGCAACTGGGCGAGGGCGATGCGATGATTACCGGCCTCACCCGTACCTATGCGCAGTCCATGCGCGAGTTGCGCCGCGTCATCGATCCGGCGCCGGGCCGCACGCCCTTCGGCATCCACATTCTAGTCGGCCAAAGCCACACGGTATTCATGGCGGATACCACGGTCAATGAGCGGCCGACCGCGCACGAGCTGGCCGACATTGCCATCGAGACCGCCGCCGTGGCCCGCCGCATGGGCCACGAGCCGCGCGTCGCCTTCCTCTCTTACTCGACCTTCGGCAATCCCTCCGGCAACTGGCTCGAGGGGCTGCGCGAGGCCGTCCATATCCTCGATGAGCGCGGCGTGGACTTCGAATATGAAGGCGAGATGGCGCCGGACGTGGCGCTCAATCCGGCGGTGATGAAGAACTATCCCTTCAGCCGCCTCTCCGGGCCGGCCAACGTGCTGGTGATGCCGGGCCTGCAATCGGCCAATCTCTCGGCCAAGCTGCTGCGCGAGCTCGGCGGCGATTCGGTCATCGGCCCGATGCTCATGGGCATGGCCCATCCGGTGCAGGTCGCTACCATGTCGACCACCGCCTCGGAGCTGGTGACGCTGGCCGTGCTGGCGGCGGGCGGCATCGCGCAATAGTGTGATTTCGAGCCAGATGGAATCCCGGCGCTGCCGGGACACGTACGCAAGGGATGATCTGGAGATGATCCTGCCCAATCGGAACTGGTTCATCTCCGGGCTCCGCGTTCTCGATTGAGCCGTCCGGTGCTCCTGCGCAGGCAGGAGCCTAGGGCGGCTGCGGTGTTCGGCTGGGCCCTGGACTCCTGCCTGCGCAGGAGCACGGATTCTAATGTCGCTCTCACGTGGCGTCGGCTGCTACGTTTGTGGCCGCATGCGGCGTGGAAGGGCGCGTTTCGCCTAGGTCACAGGCTTTCTCGGAGCGCCGCTTCCGTTCAGGCGGACTGCGGCCGGGCCCGTCTGATGAAATCGGCCGCGCGCTCCGCCACCATGATGACCGGGAGATTGGTGTTGCCGCCCGGCAGCACCGGAAAGATGGAGGCGTCGGCCACGCGCAATCCGGCGATTCCGCGTACCCGCAACTCGCCATCCACCACCGATGCCGGATCGGCGCCCATACGACAGGTGCCCGAGGGGTGATAGGCGGTCATGGCCGATGCGCGCACAAAGGCGAGTACGTCTTCGTCAGAGGCGAGATCGCCCACGGGCCGGCGGCGTTCGCCGATCACGTCAGCCAGCGCGGGCTGGTCGAGCAGGCGCCGCAGCACATGATAGCCATGTACCATCGCGGCGCGATCGGCCGGATCGGACAGCAGGTGGAAGGCAATGCACGGATGATCGGCCGGATCGGGCGAGCGCAGCGTCAGTTTGCCGCGACTGCGCGGATAGTTGAGCGACCACATCGCGCCCAGCCGGGGACCGAACGCCTTGGCTATGCCGGGGAACCAGATGCGCGATTCCATTGCCAGCGGAACCAGCAGGAAATGCAGGTCAACCTCGCTGGAGCCGGGTCGGGACGCGATGTTCGCCGAGATGGCGAGCGGCGGCGCGCCGAACACGCCCTTGCCGGCTGTCAGCCACTTCAGGAAGGAGAGCCCGAGCCGGTCCAGGCGTAGGTTCCGCTCGAAAGCCAACTCGGGCGCCAGGTCGAATTCCATACCGCACCCTGGATGGTCCATGAGATTGCGGCCGACATCGGGGCTGTCGGCCAGCGGCGCGATGCCGTGCGCCTGCAAATGGGCAGCCGGTCCGATGCCCGAGAGCATCAGCAATTGCGGCGAATTGATTGCGCCGCCGGCAAGGATGACCTCGCGCGTCGCGGTAAAGCGCCTGCTCTGCCCGTCTATCCGCGCTGTTACGCCGACGGCGCGTCCATCGATGATGCGCACGCGCTCGACCAGCGCGCCGGTGCGCACCTGAAGATTGGGCCGATGGAGCGCCGGACGCAAATAGGCGTCGGCACTGCTGCATCGGCGTCCGTTGCGGATGGTGAAATCCGGCATACCAAAGCCATCGGTTCGGCTGCCGTTGAAATCTTCGGTAATCGGGAAACCGAGCGCGCGAGCGGCCTCCACCGCACGGGCCATGAGGGGGCTGGGCGCCGGATGCGGCTCCACGCTGAGGGGGCCGGAGCCCCCATGTTCGGCGGTCTCGCCGCGCCAGTGGCGCTCCAGCTTGCGGAACCAGGGCAGCACATCGTCCCAGCCCCAGCCGGTGAGCCCGCTGTCGCGCCAGCCGTCATAATCCGCCTTGTGCCCGCGAATGGCCATCATGCCGTTGAGCGAGGAGGTGCCGCCCAGCATCCTGCCCCGCGCTACCGGTAGCCGGCGTCCCTCCAGCTCCGGCTCGGGCTCGGAGAGGAACCCCCAGGTCAGCGCGGGATTAGGCCACAGCTTCGAGACCGCAAGCGGGATCTTCACGTCCCAGCGCCGGTCGCTGCCGCCTGCCTCCAGCAGCAGCACCCGCGCACCCGGCTCCTCGCTCAGACGGCTGGCAAGGACGCAGCCGGCCGACCCGGCGCCCACGATGATATAATCGAACGGATCGCTCTCCATGCTTAGACGACTTTCCAGAAGCGGAAGATGGAGCCATCGGGATTGCGCTGGCCCACGCCTACGAACAGCGTGCGGTTGAGCCAGTCATAGGGCCCTTGCGGCGCCTCGAAGCGCGGCATCATGT
>DASRXY010000248.1:0-5388 GCA_035654035.1 Sphingobium sp.
AGCGGCAACAGGCCGGCAAGGAGCAAGGCGGCCGCGGCAATCGGAAAGGTCTCGAAGAAATTGCCCTGGGCGCGGATCAGCCGTCCGGCGACGGGCCCGGGCGGCGGCACGTCCGCGTCGCGCGGGCCGGTGTTCCATGCCACGCCATATTGGCGCGTCTTGGCCTGTCCGGCGGCGAGGATATGGACGAGGCCGAGAATGCAGCCCCAGGCGAGGATATGGAGTTCGAACGGCATGGCAGGCTCCCTTGTGCGGTTCGGGCGGGAAGGATGAACCGGGGAGACGCGCGGACCAAGTGGAAAATGGGAGCGCCGATGTCTCGTCCGGCGCCAATCGCGAGCAGACCGGCGCGCCCGAAGCCAGCGCCGCTGCGCTCAACGCCGCAGTCCTTGGTCTTCTGTTCTCCTGCAGGAACAGGAGTCCAGAGCGGGAGAGAGCCGCCGATGAACCATCAGTAGGAGCGTGGCCGCGCGCTCCCCATTCCGGGCATCACACAAAAAATGGGCCGATGCCCGAAGGCACCGGCCCAGTGCTGTTCGCAGGAGGAACATCGGGAGGCCGGGCGGCCATCGTGGGCCGCCCGTGCCGAAACTCAGTTGTAGGCGCGCTCGCCGTGCTCGCCGAGGTCGAGCCCGACCTGCTCCACGTCCGGGCTGACGCGCAGGCCGGTGAGCAGCTTGGCCACGAAGATGGCGATGGCGGTGCCGACCGAGGCCCAGACGATGGTGGCGAGCACGGCCTCGATCTGGACGAGGAGCTGCCCGGCCATGTCGAAGTCCGCGCCGCCGGGACCGCCAAGGCCGGGGGCATAGACGATGCCGGTGCCGATGGCGCCGATCATGCCGCCGATGCCGTGGATGCCGAAGGCGTCGAGCGAGTCGTCATAGCCGAGCATGGGCTTGAGCTTGGAGACCGCCACGAAGCAGAGCACCGAGGCGACCGCCCCCAGGACGATGGCGCCGAACGGGCCGGAATTGCCGGCGGCGGGCGTCACCGCCACGAGGCCGGCAATGATGCCCGAGCAGAAGCCCAGTGCCGAAGCCTTGTGGCCGGCGATGCGCTCCGCGATCATCCAGAAGAGGCCGGCCGAAGCGGTGGCGACGAAGGTGTTGACCATCGCCAGTGCCGCCGAACCGTTGGCCTCCAGCGCGGAGCCGGCGTTGAAGCCGAACCAGCCGACCCACAGCAGGCCGGTGCCGACGCCGGTGAGCGTGAGGCTGTGCGGCGGCATCGGCTCGCTGGGATAGCCCTTGCGCTTGCCCAGGATGAGGCAGGCGACCAGCGCCGAGACGCCGGCGTTGATGTGAACCACCGTGCCGCCGGCGAAGTCCAGCGCGCCGAGGCCGAAGAAGTAGCCGTTGCCGGCCCACACCATATGCGCGATCGGGAAATAGACGATGGTGAGCCAGACGACCGCGAACACCATCACCGCCGAGAATTTGATGCGTTCGACAACCGAGCCCAGCACCAGCGCGGTGGTGATCGCCGCGAAGGTCATCTGGAAGCTCACGAACACATATTCGGGAATGACGACGCCATCGGTGAAGGTGGCGGCCATGCTGTCTGGCGTGATGCCGGCGAGGAAAGCCTTGTTAAAGCCCGAGATGATGGCGTTTCCGCCGTCGCCGAAGGCCATGGTGTAGCCCCACATCACCCAGACGAGCATGGCGAGCGCGGCGGCGGCGCCGACCTGCGTCATGACCGAGAGCATGTTCTTGGAGCGCGCCAGACCGCCGTAGAAGAGCGCAAGTCCGGGCAGGATCATGAGGAGGACGAGGACGGTGGCCGTCATCATCCAGGCGGTGTCACCCTTGTCGGGTACGGGTGCAGTGGCGGCGGCGGTGGTCGCTACCTCCTGCGCCCAGGCCGGCGCGGCGGCGAGGAGCGAGAGGCCGGCGGCCATCGCGGCGCCGCGATATGTCGTGAGAAGGCTCATGGATTTCCCCTTTTCTTACAGCGCGGTTTCGCCGGTCTCGCCGGTGCGGATGCGCACCGCCTGGCCGACATCCAGGACGAAGATCTTGCCGTCGCCAATGGCCCCGCTGTTCGCTGCCTGTTGGATGCTCTCGACCACGCGCGCCGTCAGCGCGTCGTCGCAGACGACCTCGATCTTGACCTTGGGAACCATGTTGGTGGTGTATTCTGCGCCGCGATAGATTTCGGTCTGGCCTTTCTGCCGGCCGAAGCCCTTCACTTCGCTCACCGTCATGCCGGCCACGCCAAGGCCCGACAGGGCCTCGCGTACCTCTTCCAGCTTGAACGGCTTGATGATTGCCATGATGAGTTTCATGTCGCCCCCTTTGTCCGGTGGTGTGCGACAGGATGCCCAGCAAGCAGCGTGCCAATCCCGGAATCGCGCAGGAAAGCGCGCCTGCACGGCCGGGGTGCATCGTGCGGCGCACAAAAAGCAGGCAGCCAGGGATCAATGCCTCAAAATTAGGCAGAGATGAGGGGCGGGAACCGTACACGCGCTTGTCCGTTGCCGCGACACAGCGGCACCCCAGCCGCGTGCAAGGGGATGGCGGCCATCATCATGCACAATGAGGCTCAATGGGCCGGGCAGGTAGACCCGGTGGGTGGGATGCGAGCGTCGTGGAACCGGCGTGTCTCGCGTGACATGGAACGGATTTTCGGCGCACGGCCGGGCGAGCGCCTTGATGGGCCCGCCGGCCCGCCCCCTGCCCGAACGCCCGATGTTGTGATCCCGCTCGTCGGGGAAGCGACCGAGTCCTGGCCGCGCACGCTCATCGTCACCTCAGTCGCCGTCATGGCCGGGGTGCTGTTGCTCTCGGGTGCGGTCTGGATGACGCGCGATGGCGCACCCGCCATCCCACCGACGGCCAAAGCGACGGCGGCCGTCGCGGCAGCGCCGCGTCCTTCTGTGAGGCCGCCGGTTGCTCCGGCTCCCGATCCCACGCCCGCGCTCACGGCGACGCCCCGGCCGGCGGTCGTGACAGCCCCTGCTTCCCCCGCGCCGCAAAAGGCCGTCGCGGCCGCACCGTCTCGTCCCAAGCGCGCCGAGCCGCCAAAGGCTCGGGAACGCAAGGCACCGGACACTGCCGCCTCTGCCCGTTCGTGCAAGGGGCTGGAGGACAAAGCCCTGGCGCGCTGCATGTATCCGCAGGTGCTGGTGGCCGATCAGCGGCTGCGTGATGCTTTCGGTGCTGCCGCCAGCGCGGGCATGGATGTCAAAACCTTGCGCGATTATCGCAAGCGCTGGTCGCGCCTCAGCAAGCGCGCCGATTCGGACCCGAGGCGCGTAGTGGTCGGCTATCGCGAGCTGGCAAGCCAGCTCAACACGGCGCGCGCGCGGCTCTGACATGGCGACTGCACCGCTTTCTTTAGGCGAAAATGCGGCCCCCGCCTTGCCGACCGGCAAGGTGGACGGCCAGCTTGTCTATGCCGTGGGCGATATTCACGGCTGCTACGCCGCGCTACGCGCGCTGCTCGACCGCATTGCGCGGGATGCGGCCGGACGCACGGGTGGGCGGACAGCGAGCATCGTCTTTTGCGGCGATTATGTGGATCGCGGCCCCGCCTCGCGCGAGGTGCTGGACGCGCTCTGCTGGCTGAAACGCCACGGGCCTTTCAACGTCCATTTCCTCAAAGGCAATCATGAGCAGGTGATGCTCGACTATATCGCCGATCCCGCGCGCAGCCATGCCTGGGTGGCGTTCGGCGGCGCGGAGACGCTCCGTTCCTATGGCGTGACGCCGCCGGGCCCAAAGGACCCGGGCAGCGCGCATGTGGCCGCGCGCGACGATCTGCTGGACGCCATGCCGGTTGCCCATTTGCGCTTTCTCGAAGCGCTGGAGCTGATGGTGGGCGTGGGCGATTTCGCCTTTGTCCATGCCGGCATTCGGCCCGGCGTGCCGCTCGCCGACCAGGCAGAGGAGGATCTGCTGTGGATTCGCAAGGGCTTCCTGGACGTGGAGGACCTGCGCTGCAAGCGCATCGTCGTTCACGGCCATAGCTGGAAAAACGATCTGCCGAGCGTTGCTCCGCGCCGCATCGGTATCGACACCGGCGCCTATGAAACCGGCGTGCTGACGGCGCTACGGCTGGAAGACGGAGAGTCTGCCATCCTCTCGACGCGCGTTGGCTGATGCGCGCCGCTCAGAGCGAGCGCGGCCGGGCCTGGCGGTAGCTGCCGAGCAGGCGCACCCATTTGGAGTGGAAGGCCAGCTCGTCCAGCGCGCGATCGACAGCCGGATCGCCTGGCATGCCCTCGATGTCGGCATAGAATTCGGTGGCGGAGAAGCTGGCGCCGCGCTGGTAGCTCTCCAGCTTGGTCATGTTGACGCCGTTGGTGGCGAAGCCGCCCATCGCCTTGTAGAGCGCGGCGGGCACATTCTTCACCTCGAAGAGGAAGCTCGTCATCACCCGGCCGGCATCGCGGGCGGGCATCACCGGATCGCGCGCCAGCACGACGAAGCGCGTCATATTGTCCGGGCTGTCCTCAATATTCTCGGCATGGAGCGTTAGGCCATAGAGCTGCGCTGCCAGGGCGGGCGCAATGGCGGCCGCGCCGGGCTCGCGCAAATGGGCCACCAGCGCCGCGGCCCCGGCTGTATCGGCGTAGACGATGGGACGGATGCCGTGCGCGCGCAGATAATGCCGGCACTGGCCCAGCGCCTGGACATGGGAGAGCGCGCTGACCGGCGGCGTGTCGTCGGCGCTCATCAGGCAATGATGGATCTGCAGGAAATATTCGTCGATGATCGAGAGGCCGGATTCGGGCAGCAGGAAATGCATGTCTGCCACGCGGCCGTGCAGCGAGTTCTCGATGGGGATGATAGCGCGGTCCGCCCGGCCTTCGCGCACTGCGTCCAGCGCGTCCTCGAAGCTGAAGCAGGGAAGCGGCAACCCGTCCGGCGCATAATCGGCGGCCGCGAGATGCGAATTGGCGCCGGGGGCACCCTGAAAAGCCAGCGCGCGCGCCGGATCGGCCGCCGCAGCGTCCGTCATCTCGGCGACGAGGCGCCGCGCGGGGGCTGGATAATCGTCCATCTGAAGCCGTGCGCTTAGAGCCTCGCGTGCGAGCGCGCAAGGCAGGCGGCGAGAGCCATGGCGGCTGGCGCGACCCGATCCGGCATGGCGCGGCGCGCGTGGCTGATGCAGCCCGGCCAGCCACGCGGCGCCGAGGACCTTTCCAGCGCACGCATGGCTTGCGTGCACGCAAAGCAGTCATTAATGGGGGCCCCGAGCACAGACGCGGGGGCTCGTGCCGCCGCGCCCGGGGGCGCCGGAAAATTCGGAGAAAGACGCGGATGAGCGACCGTTTCAACACCATAGCCGGCTGGACATTGTTCGCCGGTATCATTGCGCTCGGCGCCGGCATCGTCAGCAACAAGATGTTCCATCAGGAGCGCCCGGAGCCGATGGCCT
>DASRXY010000249.1:0-4800 GCA_035654035.1 Sphingobium sp.
AGTCGACCGGCTCGACGAGATCGTGGAGCTGTCCGATGCCGTCATGGTGGCGCGGGGCGACCTCGGCGTCGAGATGCCGCCGCAGGCCGTGCCGCCGCTCCAGAAGCAGATCGTCGAGACAGCGCGGCGGCTGGGCAAGCCCGTGGTCGTCGCCACGCAGATGCTCGAATCCATGATCAAGGCGCCCACGCCCACGCGCGCGGAAGTCTCCGACGTCGCCACGGCGGTCTATGATGGCGCGGACGCGATCATGCTTTCGGCCGAAACGGCGGCGGGCGACTGGCCCGAGCAGGCCGTTGCGATGATGGACAGTATCGCCCACAGCGTGGAACATGATCCGGGCTATCTCGACCGGCTGCACTTCACCAAAACCATGCCGGACCCGACCACCGCCGACGCGCTGGCCGAGGCCAGCCACTCGATCAGCAGTACCGTCTCGGCCAAGGTGATCGTGTGCTTCACCTCCTCGGGCAGCACGGTGCGGCGTATCGCCCGCGAGCGCCCCTCGGTCCCGATCCTGGCGCTCACGCCCCGGCAGGATACAGCCCGGCGCATCGGGCTCATGTGGGGTGTCCATGCGGTGCGCACCAAGGATATCGGCAGCTTCGAGGAAATGATCGCCAAGGCCAAGCGCATGGCGCTGCGCACTCATCTCGCGCGGGGTGGCGACAAGATCATCATCCTCGCCGGCGTCCCCTTCGGTACGCCGGGCTCGACCAACGTGCTGCACGTTGCCACGTTGCGCGGCGACGAGTTGAAGGATCATGCCGAGGGATGAAAGCGACGCAGCTTAGGTGCAGGCGGGTGGCATGCTGACGGTGCGGCACTGGCCCTGCGGGTCAAAGAGGTGCGCGCGGTGACGTCTCCCTATTCGCAAGGGCACCACGCCTCATCAGGCCCCTTTCGTCTGGAGCCTGTCGAAAGGGCTTCTTCCCTTCGTCATTCTCACAGAACAGGAAGAGGTCCTTTGGGGGGCTGAAGGCGAACGGTCCGTGGTGGGCTTAGGCGTTCAGGCGGGCGTCCCATTTACTTCATCGCTCGGCAAGAGCCTGACCGCGCGCGTAAAAGGGCGCCGCCTGGTTCGATGTGCAGGCGGCACCCTGGACCTGGCGTCAATCCGGCGCCGTTCAGTCTTCGCCCCAGACTTCCCGCGCTACCTCCAGCACCAGGCGCATCTTGGCGGCCTGTTGTTCCACGGCGATGTCGTTGCCGTGCACGGTGGAGGCGAAACCGCATTGCGGCGAGAGGGCGAGCTGGTCGAGCGCGAGGAATTTGGTCGCCTCGTCGATGCGGCGCTTGATCTCGTCCTTGCTCTCCAGGTCGCCGAGCTTGGTGGTGACGAGGCCGAGCACGACCGTCTTGCCTTTGGGTACGAAACGCAGGGGGGCGAAGTCGCCCGAGCGCGCATCGTCATATTCCAGAAAGAAGCTGTTGATGTTCAGCTCGTTGAACATGATCTCGGCTACCGGTTCATAGCCGCCCTCGGCCGCCCAGCTCGAACGGAAATTGCCGCGGCACAGATGCACGGCCGTCACCATGTCGGCTGGCGCCGACGCGATCGCGTCGTTGATCATCTTTGCGTAGTGGCGCGGCAGGTCGTCGGGATCGAGGCCGCGCCGGCGGGCATTCTCGCGCTGCGTGTCGTCGCACAGATAAGCCAGGTTGGTGTCGTCGAGCTGGAGATAGCGGCAGCCGGCCGCCGCTAGATCCGCGACTTCCTCCTGATAGGCGGCGGCGACATCGGCGAAGAACTCCGTCATGTCGGGATAGACTGCCTCGCTGATGCCTTCGCGCCCGGCGCGGAAGTGCAGCATGGTGGGTGAGGGGATCGTCACCTTGGGCGTCTCCTTCACCACGCTGGCGAGGAATTCATAGTCCGCGCGCTGGATCGGATGGGCATGCTTGATCTTGCCCGTCACCACCATCTTGGGCGGCGCGAAATGCACGTCCTTGCCGATGGCATTGTGAAACTGCACTTCCATCCCGCCCTGTTCCTCAATGCCGTCGAGCTGGAGCAGGAAGTCGGTGTGGAAGAATTTGCGGCGATACTCGCCATCCGTGATCGAGTGGAGGCCCAGCCCTTCCTGGAAGGCGACCACGTCGCGAATCGCGGCGTCCTCGGCGGCCCGCAGGGCGGTCTTGTCGATGCTGCCGGCTGCATAGGCATCGCGCGCATCGAGCAGAGCCTTGGGACGAAGAAAGGAACCGACATGGTCGGCGCGGAAGGGTGGCTTGGCTGTCATTCTGCGCATTCTCCTGTGATCCGTCCTGGCGCGGCCGGCCGACGGTGGGCTTCTTGCGTGTCATGCACCCCGCCGGTGCACGGCCCATCGATGCGCGGTTAGACGCCTCTCCCGCCGGCTTGTCAAGGTCATATAAAGAATTCTTTATATGATCTTCGAAGGCTATCGGTCTGCGGCTGCGTAAGCACGGGGCGGCTATTGCGCGCGCGGGTCAAACCCTTTGTTGCGCTTTCGACAAATTGCGGCATTCTGCGAACTCCGAAAGTTGATGAGCCAACCCGACGAGAACAGGGGGAGGGGTTTTCATGTGGAAATGGATCAAGATACCCAAGGGGGTCGCACTTCTGGCATTTCTGCTTCCGTGGATGACTGTGAGTTGCCAAAATCAACCACTCGCCAAGGCCAGCGGTATTGGGCTCGCCTTTGGCCATGTCACAACAATGGGGCAGGCCAGCGGGCAATCGGGTGAGATGAACTTCTGGCTCATCCTGGCGATTTTGGCGATCATCGGCGGGTTGGTGCTGGCGGTCATCCGTGACCGCAGCTTCGCGAAAATCTCGCTGGCCACGTCCGTTGCAGCGCTGGTGCTGATTTGGATCGGCACGATGCGCTACAGCCGCGAAGCGCTTGCCGCCGCCGCGGCCCGGGAAGGCGGGGGCAACAGCTTCGATGCCTCCATGGGGCAGTCGATGTTGGGCATGATCCAGATCGACTGGCATTTCGGCTATTATCTGGCGCTGCTGGCGCTCGTGGTTGCGGTGGTGATGGCGGGCTTGGTGATGACCGGCCGGGACGCCGAAGCGAGCGAGAAGCTGGCGGGACTGGCCGGCGAGGCACGCAAAGCGGTGGAGCAGGTCGCTGCCGCTGCCCAGGCCGGCATGGCACAGGACGGCGGCACCTGTCCGCAATGCGGTAAAACCGTGAAGGCCGGAGTTAAATTCTGCCCCGATGATGGCAGCGCTATCACGCCGCCACCGCCACCCACACCACCGGCCGCAAGCGCCTGAGGCGGAGGAACTGCAGCTCGATTCGGAAGAATCGGGCTGCGTTCTCTCTCATGCGGGGGCGATGAGTGATGCGTCGCCCCAAGAGGGGGCGGGGCGATGTGCTGCATCGCTCGCGCGGCGAATGAGAACGGCCGTGCAGCACCACCCCACCCTTCTCGGAAGAGGAGGGGCTAAGGTCGGTTGATTGGGCGTCGGGGGCTTCTGCTTCGCGCGGATGGGCGGCCATTAACCCCGATAAACCCAGAACTCCTCTCCGAATCGCGCATGAAGCGCATCGAGCAGCTCCTTCTGGATCGTCTTTACGCGTTCGGCGGTGATGAGGTCGGCCGGGTCCACTTCCGTCCAGCGCAGGCTGGTCTTGTCCTCGTAGAGATGCTCGCCCTTGAGTCGGGCCCGTTCGTCATAGGGCCAGATGAACGCCTGGCGGCTGGCGACATGATAGTGCGCCTGGGGGTCCGGCACGGCATAGCCGATGGCTTGGAGCATGGCGCCATGGCCCAGGATGTTGAAGGTCAACTCGTCCGCCACGCCCCAGTCCGCGACCGAAATGAGATCGTCCGAATTCCACAGCACCGCTTCGCCGACGCTGTTGTAGAAGGCCTTGACCGCCTCGCGCCCCTCGATGACTGCCGGATTGGCGCCCCAGGTGACGCGATAGACGGGATGCTCGACCATCATGTCGTCGCTGCAGATCGCATCGTAGAGGCCCGCGCCTTCGAGATGCACATGCCGCCAGAAATTGAGGAGGATGGCTTTGTGCAGCGGGTTCGAGGTTCGCTCGTAAAGCGCCTGCGTCGGCTTCATGCAGTCGTAGACGGCTTGCTCGAAACGATTCATTCGCGCTCTCCCGGTCCGCTCACTGGACAGGGGCAAGGGTGAACCGGCCCACGCGCGGAGGCAATGGGTTGCGCCTTCGGCCCGTTTCGTCTGGTGGATCGTGCGGACGACAAAAAACCCGGCCAGACGCTGACCGGGCCTTTCCCGTCATGGCCGGCCCATGCGGACCGGCGACGCGCTTAGCCCTGCCGGGCCTTGAAGCGACGATTCGTCTTGTTGATGACGTAGGTGCGCCCGCGGCGGCGAATCACGCGGTTGTCGCGATGGCGGTCCTTGAGCGACTTGAGGCTGTTGCGGATCTTCATGATCGGGCGTCCAAAATCTTGTTCAATTGCAGGAAATTCGAAGCCGCGCCTCTATGGGCGCAGCGCGGCAAAGTCAAGGGAAAGCCGGCGGGCTCCGGCAAGAAAAGCGCGTGTGGCGCGCGCCCCTCGCACATTCATGCCACGCGCATGGACCCACAACGCATTATAGACATTATAGAGATGATGGTGCTGCCGTTCGGGCGGCGCCGTGCGGTATCCTATTAGCAGGCCAAGGGATGGAGCGAGCGATGAAAGCCCCCATAAAAGACGCGACTCGGGCCAGGACGTGGGCCGCGGCGGGATTGGCGCTGGCACTGGCCGGCTGTGCGACGGCGCTGCCGCCGGTCGACGTGACGCGCTTTCATGGCGACACAGTCGCGCAGGCCGGGACGATCCGGGCGGTGCCCG
>DASRXY010000250.1:0-2449 GCA_035654035.1 Sphingobium sp.
CGCCCGCCAACATGTATGATTTCTCGTTCCTGGCCCCCTGCCCCGCCTCCGGCATCATCGTGCAGGGCGTCAATGATGAGGTGGTCTCGGCGCCGTCCGTGCAGAAGCTGGTCGACAAGCTGCGCACGCAGAAGGGCATCACCATCCATCATGACGAGATCCGCAACGCCAATCACTTCTTCGAGCATGAGCTCGATCAGCTCATGATGAGCGTCGACAATTATCTCGACATGCGCCTGGCGCCGGATTCGCCGATCCGGTGATCGTTCTGGCGGGCTCCATCCGCCTGGCGCCGGAAAATCTGGCGGCGACGCGGCCCGCCATGGCCGCAATGGTCGCCGCCAGCCGTGCGGAGCCGGTTGTATCGAATACAGCCATGCGCCGGACATTCTCGATCCCGGCTTGATCCGCGTCCACGCCGTGTGGCGCGATGCCGCGGCGCTGGACACGCATTTCCGCACGGATCACATCCGGCATCGGCGAGCGGCAGATCATGCGCTATGAGGTGAGCGCCGCGCTGGAAAGCTGAGCCCCCCGCGCTCTTAGCGCGGCGCCCGCTCCGGCACGAAGGCGATCTTCATGTTGCGCACATGCGGCACGGAGAGGTCCTCGGTGCCTTTCAGCGGTGCGCCGCTCCACTGGCGAAGCAGGAAATCGCAGGCCACCTTGCTCTGCGCCACGGCCTTCTCGCCGGCGTCGGGTACGCAATCGACCGGCTTGCTCCGTTCGTCGAACAGCACCGCCAGCTTGACCTCGCCTGCCGTTCCGCCCTGCACGGTCACGGCCAGGTCGGGCGTCGCCACATAGGGATAGTTGTCGCTGCCGCGCTCGTCCGGCAGCCAGAAGTTCATCACCGAGCGGAAGACCCCGTGGACCGGCGCGCCGTTGCCGTTCGTCGCCGGCTCGAAGCGGGCGCGCATGGCCTTCTTGCAGACCAGCGCACCGAAATCGGTCTCCTTGATGCTTTCGACCGTGCATTTGAGCGGCTTGCCGCGCGGGTCCGTCACCAGATTGAAGATCACCGCGCCATGCTGGTGTCGGGACAACGCCTTAGCGGGATAATCCTCAAGGGTGATGAAGGCTTCCCTCGGCTGGGGCGCCGTCAATTGGGCCGCTGCGGCGGCAATCATCAGAAGCGCGGGCACGCCGATCTCTCCTCTCCTGTTATCGTGCCTCTTCTACCAGCTTTACCGCGCGCTGCCAGCACGTTGAACGCCCGCTACGGCGCCAGCTCCGCCGGGAGCGCCGCCCGCGCCGAAGAGCGCGAACGCAGCGCCACGATCACGCCGGAGGCGGCGACGATCCCCATGCCCAGCATGCCGATCGCGTCCGGCATCTGGTCGAACACCAGCCAGCCCAGCAGCAGCGCCCAGAGAAGCTGGAGATAGTTCATCGGCGCCAGCAGCGAGGCGGGCGCATGGCGGTAGGCGGCGGTGAGCATGAAATGGCCGACGCCGCCGAACAGGCCGAGGCAGGCGAACAGCGCCCCTTCAAGCAGCGTGGGCATGCGCTCGGGCCAGAACAGGGGCACCATGGCGCCGAAGATGACGCTCCCCGCCACGGCCGAATAGAAGAGCTGCGCCAGCGTCTGCTCGGTCGTGGCCAGCACGCGCGAGAGCAATTGATAGCTGGCGATGGCCAGCACGGAAGCCAGCGCGCACAGCACGCCCACCGGCGCCAGCCCACTGCCCGGCCGGGCGATCAGGAGCACGCCCGCAAAACCCATGAGCGCCGCCAGCCAGCCGGTGCGGCCGATCCGCTCGCCCAGCAGCGGCCCCGCCGCCAGCACGATGAACAGCGGTGCGATGAACATGATCGCCGTCGTCTCCGCCACCGGCATGCGCTGGAGCGCCAGGGCAATGAAGAGCGAGCCCGCCGCCAGACAGAAGCCCCGCACCCAGACGAGTCCCGTGCGCCGGGTCGCGGTCATCCGCTGCATGCCGCCCGGCGCGATGAAGATCATCATCAGCAACAGATGGCCGACATAGCGCGCGGAGACGACCAGCGGCGCATCGAAATCATGCGTCAGATATTTGGTGCTCGTGTCGAGGCAGGCGAAGAGCAGCACCGCCAGATTGAACAGCAGCACCGCGCGGACCGAATGCGCGTTGGTCATGGCCGCGCCGGCCTACGCGGGAGTGTGGCCGGCCCGCCGGCGCGACCCTTGCTCATGCCTGCCCGCCCAGCGCCTCGACCATTTCCGCCAGCGTCAGCCAGCGCTCCTCGGCCGCGTCCTTCTCGGCGCGGGCCTTTTCGATGGCGGCCATCAGCGCGGCGAAACGATCCGGGTTTGTGGTGTAGAGATCGGGGTCGGCCAGCGCCGCCTCGTCGCGTGCGATGGCCGCCTCGATCTCTGCGATCCGGCCGGGCAGCAGGTCGAAGTCGCGCTGGTCCTTGTGGCTGAGCTTGGCGGCCTTGGGCGGCGGCGGGGCGGCGGGCGCCTCGGCCT
>DASRXY010000251.1:0-24422 GCA_035654035.1 Sphingobium sp.
GGCCGCAATAGCCCCAGGCCCAGCCGCCGCGTACGTCCAGCATGTGAAAGCTCTCGCCGTGGAGCAGCTCGCTCACCGCGGGAGCCGAGGCGTTCGGCGCGGCGCGCAGGAAGACGCTGGGCGCAGCGCACCGGCGCGGCAGGGCAGCGGCATAATGGGGGGCGAAATAGCGGTCGGCCAGCGCTACGTCCGCCAGATCCGGCCGGATGGCGTGCACGCGCGGATCATAGGGCCGCGAGACGCCGTCCAGCGCCACGCGCTTGCGATCGACCGACCTGGCGGCGGTAAGGCCAATATCCTGCTTCATCGGCGCCCCCTGCGCCAAAAACCGTTAACGGGTCAAGGGCGCGGCGCGGGTGCGGATGCGGTGCCGCTCTGGCCGTAGCGCGCATGCAGCAGGGCGAAGGCTGTGCGTAGCCCATAAGCCTCGCCGCCCTTGGGCCGTCCCGGCTTTGGGGTGGGGCGCCAGGCAAAGGTGTCGAAATGGGCCCAGGCCGTCCCTTCTGGCACGAAGCGCTGGAGGAAGAGCGCGGCAGTGATGGCGCCGGCAAAGCCGCTCTCGCCGCTATTGGAAATGTCCGCGATGTCGCTCTTCAGCAGATCGGCATAAGAGCCCCAGAGCGGCAGCCGCCAGACCGGATCGCCCTGCACGGTACCATGTTCGGTCAATTCGGCGGCGAGCGCCTCATCATTGGCGAAGAGTGCCGGCAGGTCCGGGCCCAGTGCAACGCGCGCGGCGCCGGTGAGCGTCGCGAAATCGAGGATCAGCTCGGGATCACCCTCGCCGGCGCGCGTGAGGGCGTCGCCCAGCAGCAGTCGCCCCTCCGCATCGGTATTGCCGATCTCCACCGTCAGACCCTTGCGGCTCTTGAGGATATCGCCGGGGCGGAAGGCGTTGCCGCCGATGGCATTTTCCGCGATCGGCAGCAGCAGGTGCAGCCGCACCGGCAGATGCGCCGCCATCACCAGATCCGCGAGTGCAAGGGCATGAGCGGCCCCACCCATATCCTTCTTCATGAGGCGCATACCCGCGCTCGGCTTGATGTCGAGACCGCCGCTGTCGAACGTGACGCCCTTGCCGACGATGGCGATGCGGGGATGCTCGTCGCGGCCCCAGTCCAGCTCGACCAGACGCGGTGCATTGGTCCGGTCGGCGGCACGGCCCACCGCGTGGATCATCGGATAGCCGTTGGCGAGCGCATCGCCGCGCGTGACCGTCAGCTGCGCGCCATGGCGTCCCGCGACGAGGCGCGCTTGCTCCTCGATTTCCTCGGGCCCCATGTCGGCGGTCGGCGTGTTGACCATGTCGCGCACCAGCGCCGTGGCGCGGGCGAGGCGTGCGGCCGGCTCGATGGCGGCGGGCTGGGGCGAGAGGAGGATGCGTGGGCCCTTTGCGGACGGAGCCTCCTTGTAGCGTTCGAAGCGATAATGGGCGGCCATCCAGCCCAGGATCGCGTCGCCGGGCTGGATGTCGCCGGCCAGGCGGTAGGTGCCTTCCGGAAGCTGATCGGCGAGCCGCGCGAGGCACCATGGCCCGAGCGCTGAGGCATCGGCGACGCCGCCGATCGCTGCCCAGTCCTGCGCGCTTTCGCCTGGAAGGATGGCGTGGCTCGCCGCCGCGCCGGAGAAGCCTTGGGCAGCGAGGGCAATGCGGTGCCGCTCCGGCTGCCCGGCAAGCCAGGCATCGTAACCGGCGCTATCGACGATGTGGAGGAGATGGGCGGGTTGGCCCCCATCGGGGCGCACGAGATCGGCAGGGTCCGTCATGTCTCTGGATTAGGCGCCGCCGGCACGCTCGGCAAGCGCATTGGCCCAAAGGACACATCCGGCTCACTTGCCCCGAAAAAGGCGGTTTCTGGGCGAGACATTCAGTGCAGTCCTAACGTATAGCGCTCTTCCGCAGGCGATTCGACGGCGCGTGCAGTGCGTCGAAAAACAAAGAAGGAGTTGCTGCTATGCCTATGGTCAACATGAAGCCTCTGCTTCGTGACGCGATGGACAATGGCTATGCCGTGGCCGCGTTCAACCTGGTCGACTACAACACCACCAAGGCGATGGTGAAGGCGGCCGAGGAGCTGAATGCTCCGGTGATCTGCCAGACGTCGGCCAAGACGATCAAATATTACAGCCACAAGGAAATCGTGAGCTGGGTGCGCACCGTGGCCGACGAGTCGCCGGTGCCCGTGGTGCTTCACCTCGACCACTGCAAGGACATCGCCATGATCGAGGCCTGCGCCAAGGCGGGTTGGACCTCCATCATGATCGACGCGTCCGAGCTGCCCTTCGAGCAGAACCTCGCGGAGTCCCTCAAGGTGCGTGAGATCGCCGAGAAATATGGCGTGGGCATGGAAGCCGAGCTGGGCCAAATCATGGGTGTCGAGGACGACATGCATGTGGCCGAGGAGGATTCGGTCCTCACCGATCCCGCCGATGCCGAGCGCTTCTGCGCCGCGCTGGACCTCTCCGCCTTCGCCTGTGCCGTCGGTACCGCCCATGGCTACTACAAGGGTGAGCCGGTCGTCGATTTCGATCGCATCGCGGAGATCAACCGTCGCACCAAGACGCCGATGGCGCTGCATGGCGGCACCGGCCTTTCCGACGAGACCTTTGCCAAGGCCATCGCGCGCGGCGCGGCCAAGGTGAACATCTCCACCAACCTCAAGCATGTGTGGGTGCAGAGCTTCGTCGATTATCACCTCGCCAACCCCAAGGATTATGAGCCGCTGCGCGTGGGCGATGCCCAGTATCAGGCATGCAAGGCGATGTTCCACGGGTTCATCGAGAAGTTCGGCGGCAAGGATCGCGGCAGCGCGTTCCTGAGCAAGCTCGCCGACGCGGCCTGAGGAGTATTGGGTGGTCAAGGCAATTATTTTCGACTGTGACGGCGTGCTCGTGGACACCGAGCGCGACGCGCATCGCGTGGGCTTCAACCGGGCCTTCGCGCAATTCGGTATCGATGCGGAGTGGAGCGTGGAGCTGTATGCCAAGCTGCTCCTCACCGCCGGCGGCAAGGAGCGCATGCGGGTCTATTTTGACGAATATGGCTGGCCGGCCGATGCCGCGACGGACGCGCAGAAGGATGCGCTGATCCTGGAGTTGCACAAGGCCAAGACGCAGATCACGTCCGAGCTGGTCTCCAGCCTGCCAGTGCGTCCGGGTATCCTGCGCATCATCGACGAGGCCATTGCCAATGGCGTGACGTTGGGGGTGTGCACCACCTCCAATCCCAAGTTCATCGACGCCGTGCTCGATCTGTTCGGGCCCGAGCGCAAGGCCGCCTTCAGCTTCGTGCATGCAGGCGACGTGGTGAAGAAGAAGAAGCCCGACCCGGAGATCTACGAGCTGGCCAAGCAGTCGCTCGGCGTGACCTCGGGCAAGCTGACGGCCAGCGAGTGCATGGTGATCGAGGACAGCCGCAACGGGCTGCTCGCCGCGACCGGCGCCGGGCTGCCGACGCTCATTACCACCAGCACTTATACGGTGGACGAGGATTTCAGCGAGGCCGTGGCAATCGTGCCGGAGCTGGGAGATGAGCCCAATGTCCGCGTGCGCCTCGCCGATCTGGCGCGCCTTGCAACCGAACACGCGGCATGATCTGATCGCCGCAGCAGACTGGGAGAGAATCATGAGTGACATCACGCTGGCCGATATCGAGCGCGCGTTGAAAACCACCGCTGCCACCGTGCTCCGCAATGAGCATTATTTTTCCGACCTCGATGGCCTCGCCGGCGATGGCGACTTCGGCACTTCGCTGGCGACCGGATTCCGGGTCATCGACGCCGAGCTGCCGACCATCGACAAGAGCGCCATCGGCGCCATGCTGCTCAAGGTGAGCATGCTGGTGAGCAAGCATGTCGGCGGCAGCTCCGGCCCGATCTGGGGCACCGGCTTCATGAAGGCCGCCATGGTCAGCAAGGGCAAGGAGACGGTGACGCTCGCCGAGCTGGCCGACATGGTGAACACCGCCGTGGAAGGCATCATGGCACGCGGCGGCGCCAAGCTGGGCGACAAGACCCTGCTCGACGCACTGATCCCGGTGACGGAGAAGCTCAAGGCGCATGCCGCCGCCGGCACGACCGACCTCGGTCTCGTGCTCAAGGAGTGCGCCGACGAAGCCGAGAACGCCATCGACGCGACGCGCAATCTCGTGGCCCATCGCGGCCGTGCCAGCCAAGTCGGCGACCGCAGCTCGGGCACGCCCGATCCGGGCATCGTCGCCATCGCTACCATCCTGCAGGACTGGTGCACCGAATTTGGAGTGGCGCGGACGCCGACCGTGGCCGAGCTGCTCAACCAAACCGCCTGAAACTGAGGGAGAGGAAAACCCCATGAAGAAGTTCGTCAACGACCCGGCCAATTTTGTGCCCGAGTTCATGAAGGGCGTGGCCCTGGCCAATCCGGATCTGCTGGAGTTCGTGCCCGAGTTCCAGATGCTCAAGCGCAAGGACGCGCCGAACAACAGCCGCGTCTCCATCGTCCAGGGTTCGGGCTCGGGCCACGAGCCGGCGCATGTCATGGCCGTGGGCCCGGGCATGCTGGACGGTGCCTGCCAGGGCGCCGTGTTCGCCGCGCCGCCGGTCGATGCCTGCTACGAGACGATCAAGGCACTGGCTTCGGACGCCGGCGTGCTCGTGCTGGTCAACAACTATCAGGGCGACCGCATGGCCTGGGATACGGCCGTGGAGCTGGCCGAAGCCGAGGGCATCAAGGTCAAGCAGTTCCACATCAATGACGACGTGGCGGTGAAGGACAGCCTCTACACCGTGGGTCGTCGCGGCGTGGCCGGCAATTTCTTTGTCATCAAGGCCTGTGGCGCGGCTGCGGCGCAGGGCAAGAGCCTGGACGAGATCCTCGCTATTGCCGAGAAGGTGAACAACAATGTGCGCACCATGGGCGTGGCGCTGACGAGCTGCATCCCGCCAGCCAAGGGCACGACCATCTTCGACATCGGTGACGATGAAATGGAAGTGGGCGTCGGCATCCACGGCGAGCCGGGCCGTCGTCGCGACAAGATCAAGAATGCCAATGCCATCGTCGACGAGCTGTTCGAGGCGGTGAGCCAGGACATTCCCTACAAGTCCGGCGATCGCATCGCGCTCATGGTCAACGGCCTGGGCGGCACGCCGATTAGCGAACTGTACCTGCTTTACGCCCATGCCCATGAACTGAGCGAGAAGGCCGGCTACACGGTCGTGCGCAACTATGTCGGCGAATATTGCACCAGCCTCGAAATGGCCGGCGCCTCGCTGACTATCCTCAAGCTGGACAGCGAGCTGGAAGGCCTGCTGGCCGCGCCGGCGGAGGTCGCCGTTCGCGTCTTCTAAACGCGGCATGATCGCCTGACCCGGTCAGGGGTTACAAGGGCGGGACGGACCGGCGGGCGTGCTCAGGCGAGCGGCCCGACCGGCCCGCCCCGCCCTTTCCACGTCTGACGCGTGAAGGGGTGGTTCGGGCGTGGAGGTCTCTCATCCTCGGCGCGCACGCTTCCGATCAGACCACGTTCGTCCGGCTTGCCGAAGGTCCCCTTCTCCCTTCGCGTTTGAAGACAACAGGGAAGCCTTCGACACACCCAGCGCGAACGGATTTTCGAGAGGGGCGGTCATCCGCTCCGCTCATGCCTTCTCTTCGCCCGGCGGGGATCAGCCCCGCAAGGCAGACCGGTCTTTCACGGCCGTGCAGGCGGACGGCACCCTGACGCTCCGGTGCAGTCAGGAGCCCAGGGGCGGGGGAAGCCATGCGGTTGGATGCTGCACGGACGTACCGGGAACGGGAACGCGTACGACATCCGGCGCAGCACCGGCATGACGCCGCGTCCCTATTATGCGCCTGTGCGTCCGTGCCGATGCCTCATTTCCCCGGCGTCGCGCAGCGGAAGTTTGCTTCGTCGGCCGGGTCGCCGCTGCCCTTGTAGGTGGCGATCTGCGGAAACGGGCAGAGCGGCCGCGACATGGGAGGCAGGGCGGGAGCACCCGGTGCGGCCATCGCACCCGCCGGTGCGCGGGTCGCCACGATGCGCTCAGGTGCAACGCCGCTGGTCGCCCAGGCATCGAGCGTGCCCAGCGTGTCGAAGGCGGAAGGGCCTTCGCCGCCCGCGCAATGGTCCATGCCCGGTGCCATGAACAGGCGCAGCCCCTTGGCACGCTGCTCGGCGGGAATGGCGCGCTCGAGATCGGTGTGGAAGGCGAGCGTGTTGGTGGCGGGGATGAGCCCGTCCGTCCAGCCGTGGCTCAGGAGCAGTTTGCCGCCGCGTTTGAAGAAAGCGGCAAGCCCCTCGGCGGGGACGTTGAGGATGTCGGCGCCATAGGCGCGCGCTGCCGCCGTCTCCACGCCATAATCCATGGTCTTCCAGTCCCATCCCGCATTGTCGCCATGGACGAGCAGGCGGAAATAATCGTTGGCGACCGGGAAGGGCTCGGCGCCCATTACCAGCATGGCGAGCTGCATTTCGCTGCCGACCGGCCAGCCGGGCAGGATGACCTTGCCTGTTTTGGGGTCGCGCACGCCGTCATAGATGGCCTGCATGGCGGCGGCCTGGTCGGCGTGCAGACAGCCTTCGCTCGCGCCTGCCTTGCAGACGAGTGTGGCCGGCTTGAACGTGCAGGCAGTGGGGTTGCCGATCAGCCCGTCGGTGAGCCCGTCCGCAGCATCGCATTGGGCGACTGCCGCCTTATGGACGAGGCCGAGCGCGGCCGGTGTCAGGCCTGAATGGGGCGTGCGCTTGGATTGTGAGCCTGCCCACATGCTCTGCGTCATGAGATCGGTCATCGGGTTGGCCGGCGCCATGGCGGAGATGGCGTCGAAATCGTCCGGATAGCGATAGGCCGCCATCAGGCCTTGCCGGCCGCCGGTGGAGCAGCTGTTCCAGTAAGAGAGCCTGGGCCCGCTGCCGTAATAATCCTTGATCGCCGCCTTGGCCGCGACGGTCATCAGATGGACGGCGCGGTGACCGAAATCGACCAGCTTCTCCGGATGACCCACGGCCCATTCGGCGGTCATGCCGCTGCCGGTGTGGCCGGTATCGGTGGTGACGGCCGCATAGCCGCGTGCAATGGGATCGGCCATTTGCGAGTAGCTGAGTTGCCCGGCCCACACGCCGTTGCCGATGCCCACCAGCTTGCCGTTCCAGCCTTCGACCGGCAGCCAGATTTCAACCTTGATGTCCGAATCCGCCGTGGGCGTCATTGTCGCCTGCACGCGGCAGAAGGCCGGCAGGTTGCGATAGGCGGCATTGGCGACGCCGGGCGGCAGCGGCGCGCCGGTGGAGGGTTGCTCGAACTTACCGGGCGCTACCAGCGTGGCGGCGGTCACTTTGCCCTGATCGAGCGCCAACCCGGTGAGCTCGGCGCAATCCTTTGCGGTGGCGGGCGATGAAATGGCCAGCGCCGCGCCACTGGCGGCAAGGCCGAGCAGGGACTTGCGGACGGAAAGGAAGGACATGGCGAAACTCCTGTGTGTTCAGTGAGCGGAGAGGCGGGCGTCGATGCCGGCGCGATAGCTGGCGCGGGCGCCCAGGTAGAGGAACAAGGCAGCGAAACCGTGGAAGATGGTCGAGGTGCAAATGGAATAGCGCAGTCCTGTCGCCAGTGCGCTGGCGCAGGCCGAGCCCGGCACCTGGCCGGCTGCGCCCGCACAATCGAGCGCGAAATTGCCGCCGGTGTAGAGCATGGCCGAGATCATATCGCTGATCTGGCCGACGAGCGGCGGGCCCAGCCCTTGGCCAATGAGGTGCATGACCATGAGGAACAGCGCCGATCCGGTCGCGCGGCTGTAGGAATCGAGGGAGGCGTGGAGCGTGGCGATGCACGGCCCCATCGCCATGTAGAAGGAGAAACAGCCGACCACCATCAGCGGCACGCCGATCATGAGGGAACCGCTGTTGAGGCCGATGAGGAACAACGGCACGCCGATGACGAAGGCGAGGGCGGGAAAGGCGAGCAGCCAGCGCGGATCGCGCCGCGCCGCCCATTCCGCGCCATAGCCGCCGGCCAGCGTGCCCACGAGCGAGGCAATGCCCGAGACGATGCCGAAGAGCAGCCCCGCCTGGCCCGCGCCCAGGCCGAAATCGCGCGCGAAGAACGCAGGCAGGAACGTGTTGACGCCGAAGCTGCCGAGCGAGACGAAGGAAGCGCCCACCGTGATGAAGATGAGCGCGGGGCTCGCCAGCATGATACGCGCGACTGCCCATGTGCCAGCGCGCCGGGTATCATCCCGTGCCTTGCGTGGCGGTTCCTTGAGGAACGCGAAGCACAGCAGCGAGATGAGGGCGCCACACAGGCCGAAGACGACGAAAGTCTGCCGCCAGCCGAAGCTCTGCGCGATGGCGCCGCCGGCGAAGGAACCGAAGATTGCGGCGATGGGCACGCCAAGCATGAACAGCGAAATCGCCGAGGCGCGCTTTTCCTGCGGATACATCTCGGAAATCATCGAATGCGGCGGGGCTTCCGTCGCGGCGCTGCCGCAGGCCATGCCTAGCCGGCAGATCATGAGCTGGACGAAGCTGCTCGTCATGCCTGCCACGGCCGTGAAGAGCGAGCCGATCATGAGAAAGCCCGCCGCCACATGGGAGCGCTTGAACCGTTCGGCGAGCACCGCCACTGGAATGGCGGCGAACGTGTTGACCAGCGCGAACACCGTGCCGCCGAGCAGGCCGATCTCCAAGTCAGAAAGGAGGAACTCGGCCTTCACCTGTTCGGCCACCAGGCCGATCACCACGCGATCGATGAAGCCGAAGGCATTGAGCGATGCCAGCAGCAGCAGCGCCACCGCGCGTTGATTGCGAGTCACTTGGTCCCCCATCCTCTCGTCCCTGTGCCCGGATCGTCCGTCCGGTTTTGACCTGATTGGCCGTGTGGCGTCTCAGTGCAAGGCGAAAAGCATGTGCCGGATGGGAAAGGCAGGTGAATAGCATTGCGTCTTGTCCTCTTCCCACGGCCGCGGGAGCGCAATACAACGCCTCGAAACGGGATAATGATCGGGGGAGATGAGCATGAAGATGGGCAATGGATCGTGGCGCGCCATGGCGGCGTCCGTGCTGGTCTGCCTGCCGGGCGCCGCATCGGCCAAATGGGTGGCGAGCTGGAGCGCGGCGCCGCATGCCCCGTTGGGGACGGAAGGGCCCTTCGCCGCGGCATCCTACGAAAATGTGACGATCAGCCAGATTCTGCGCCTTTCCGAGGGTGGCGACAAGCTGCGCGTGCGCTTTTCCAACCGCTACGGCGCGATGCCGCTCGCCATCGGCGCGGCGCGGATCGTGCGCATCGACGATGCCGGTAAGGAAATCACCGGTACTGCGCGCACGCTCACCTTCGGTGGCGCGAGCGAGGCCGTGATTCCCCGCGGCGCGCCGTTCGTGAGCGATGCCGTGGCGCTCGACGTGCCCAGCCTCTCGCGCGTCAAGGTGGAGGTCTATCTGCCCCGCGCGACGGGGCCGTGCACTTGCCACCTGACCGGCCAGGACGAGCTGACCGTCTCACCGCCCGGCAATTTCGTCGGCAAGCCGTTCGATCCGGTATCCAAGGCGCAGTTTCGCGCGTTCCTGAGCGTGGTGGAGGTCGATTCCGCACAGGCGCTCGGCACCATCGTCGCTTATGGCGATTCGATCACGGACGGAGTCGGCTCCACCCCCGGGGCCAATCGTCGTTGGCCCGATATTCTCGCCAATCGCCTCCAGGCCGCCGGCAAGCGCTGGGCCGTCGCCAATCAGGCGATCAGCGGCAATCGCGTGCTGAGCCCCGGCATGGGCGAATCGGCGCTGGCCCGCTTCGATGAAGACGTGCTGAGCCTGCCGGAGGTGCGTTACATGATCGTCTTCGAAGGCGTGAACGACATCGGCAACCGCTTTGGCCCAAGCCGGGGCGGCCCCAATCTGCCGGGCATGGACCAGCCGCAGATTACCGTCGAAGAGATGATCGCCGGCTACAAGCAACTTATCGCTCGCGCGCACGAAAAGGGCATCAAGGTGATCGGCTCGCCCATTGGCCCTTACAAGGGTGCCTCCTACTGGTCAGAGGAAGGCGAGGCGGCGCGCCAGAAGATCAACGACTGGATTCTGACCGGCGGCGCCTTCGACGGCATCGTGCGGCTCGATACCGCCTTCGCCGACCCTGCCGACCCGCGCCAGATGCGCGAAGGCTACCATATGGGCGATCATCTCCACGGCTCCGACGCGGGACTGAAGGCAGTGGGCGAGTCCATCGATCTGGGGCTGTTCGAATAGCGCGGCGCCCGACGACATAGGGCTTTTCCGCGTGGCGGCCTGCCGCTAGCCTGCGCCGCGGACAGTGAGTCCGCTCCGTCGAGTCTCCATGGGACGGCTTCGAGAGAGAGCGACCGTGTCGACCGGCGCCGGGCAGCGTGCCGGTCATCGAGGAGAGGGGGCAAAGCATGAGGCATATCGTTCGTTCGACCCTGACGGCACTCGCTATGGCCTCGGCCGCGGCGCTGTCCGCGAGCGCGGTGCAGGCGCAGTCGGCGGCCACCCCGCCCGATCCGGCCGCCAATCCCTGCCAGCGCGCCTGCCTCGAAGGCATTGTCGACCGCTATCTTAAGGCCATGGCCGAGCGGAAGGTCGATCCGGACCTGTTCGCCAAGACCGTGCGCTTTACTGAGAATGGCGTCGAGATGCCCTTCGGCACCGAGGGCCTGTGGGCGACGGCGAGCGGCGTGGGCAAATACAAGCTCTATGTGCCCGATATCGAGACCCAGCAGGTCGCGTTTCTAGGCACGGTGCTGGAAACCGCCTCCAGTTCCGCCAGTGGCCCGGCGCGCGAGCCTGAGCTGGTCGGCCTGTCGTTGCGCCTGCGCGTGGTCGACGGCAAGATTACCGAGGTGGAGCAGATCGCCGCCCGGCCGGAGCGGCCGCTCGGCCCCACGGCCGGCGCTGCCAGCAGCAATCCCTTCCCGGCCACGGGTGCGGCGGTTGAGGCAATGGGCGCGCCGAACCCGCGCTTTCTGGAAGCGATCCCCGAGGCGCAGCGCCACAGCCGCGCCGATCTCATCCGTATCGGCAACTATTATTTCGATGCCGTGGAGCGCAACACGGGCAAGGATTATTATCCCTTCACTGACGATTGCCTGCGTCATGAGAACGGCATGGTCATCGTCGGTCCGCCGGGCACCATCGGCATGCGCGGGCAGGAAGTACAGGGCTGCAAGCAGCAGCTCGAAACCTCGCTCATCGGCGCTGTCTCCAGCATCCGCGACCGCCGCTTCGTGGCGGTGGATCGCGAGCGGGGCATCGTCTTCGCCTTTGCCTTCTTCGATCACCGGCCGATCAACTGGACCTGGCAGCTCGGCGAGCTGTTCAGGATCGAGGGGGAGAAGATCAGCCTCATCGAAGCGATCTTCATTCGCGGGCCCTATGGCATGAACTCCGGCTGGAGCACCTATGAACAGTCCCGCTCCGAGCAGCCGCAGGACGTCCGCTGAGCTGTTGCGCAAGGGAGATTTCCTATGATGAAGAAGGTCCTTCTCGCCGCGCTTCTGTTGGGCGGCGCCACGCCGGCACTGGCGCAGTTCGCCGGGCCGCCACCCAGTCCTTTCGCGCCGCTGCACGACAAGCCGAACTGCACGCTCGACCAGCTCAAAAGTGCGACCGCGGCCTATGTGGATGCGCAGAGGAGCGGCGACATCGGCAAGCTGCCGCTCGATGCCAAGGCGCATTATCTGGAGAACATGGAAACGGTCGAGAAGGGCAAGGGCTTGTGGAACACGGTCCTGCCCATTGCCCATGCCATGAGCTTCCATGATGCCAAGCGCTGCAAGACCTTCACCGAGATCATCGTGACGGAGGGCGGCCACCCTTATGTGATCGGCACGCGGCTCTACATGCATGATGGCAAGGTCATCCGCGTCGACAGCCTGGTGACGGACGAGGGCGACTGGCTGTTCAACGCCAATGCCTATCTCAAATATACCAAGACCGAGGACTGGTCCGATCTTTACAAATATCAGCTCACTGCGCCGGCCGTGATGATTGCCGGGGCCAACGCCTATCTGGACGGATTTGCCGACAAGTTTACGGATATTCCCTGGGGTACGCCCTGCGCGCGGCTCGAGGGCGGCGCCTACACCAATCGCTCAGCTGATCCGCATGCGAGCTGCGAGGTCGGCCTGCCGCCCGGCGTGCTCTACATCGTTAATCGCGATTATCTGATCGACGAAGAGAAGGGCGTCATCAACATCTTCTGCCGCTTCGGTGACAGCAAGAGCGGCATGCCGGATTCGCACAGCTTCCGCTTCATCGACGGCAAGATCCGTTTGGCCCACACGCTGAGCGTGAACATGGGCACCGCGCCCTCGCCCCAGGCGACCGACGATGGGGATATCGTTCGCCGCAACTAACCGCGCATGGACCTGATGATTGACATGCCCCGCCCGGCGACCGGCGGGGCATTTCTTTGGCCTGTGTCAGGGGGTGTCGGCTTGCATGAGCGGTATCTGGTTGATTTCATGATTCTTTTGTGATTCTGGGTCGCGCGAGGGGCGCGGAGGCGCCAGAAACCAACTGTGCGTCCAATCATTATGACAAGGCCCTGCGACGCTCAGGGGTCGCATGCCTTATCCGGGGGGAGTCTTTGCGGTTCGTTCATTCCAGATTTCCTCGCGGCCTCGCCGGACCGATTGCCCTGGGCGCCTGGGCCGCAGCCGCATTGCACGGGAACGCTCTCCTGGCGCAGCCATCCGGCTCGGCGTCGCAGGCCCCAGCGGCTCCTGTCGACCAGCAGCCGATCATCTCCGACGACGAGTTCAATGCGGCCATTCCGCCCATTGAGGACGGACCGGACACGCAGCCGCCCGAGACCGCGCCCGATGATCTGCCGCCGGCGGACGCTGCCCTCGGGCCGGCGCTGGCCGACGATCCGGAAATGGACGCCCCGCTGGCGCCTCTCGCCGGCTTCGATGTCGAGGCCTTCGATGAAAGCCGCTACACCGAGGCGGATGACAGCCAGGCCACGGAGCTGCGTTACAGCTACCGGATTGATGGGCTGGAAACGCTGCGCGACGATAGCTCGGTGATGCCCATTGTCGGCGCGGACATCACCCGCCGGTTCCGGGATCTCTCCGCGCTGGAAGACGGCGACGGCAAGGCCGCCAATGGTGCGATGGTCAATGCCCGGCTCCAGGAAGATCAAAAGCTGCTGGCGGATATTCTCTCCAGCGAAGGCTATTTTGACGCCACCGTGCACGGCAGCCTGCAATTGCCGGCGCGGGAGAGCGCCGACCCGATCTCCGTGATTCTCGATACGACACCGGGGCCGCGCTATCGGCTGGGTGAGATCCGCTTCGACGCACCGCCGGTCGTGCCGGCGGACCTGATCGCCAGTGCCTTTGCGCCCAAGTCCGGCGAGCCCATCGTCGCCGACCGCATCCTCGCCGGCGAGGCGGGCATTGCGCTCGAATTACCACAGAACGGCTATCCCTTCGTCGAGCTGGGCCGGCGTGACATTCTGCTCGATGCCGAAACTCGGACCGGCGACTATACGCTGCCGGTGACGCCCGGCCCGCGGAGCCGCTTCGGCGATATCCTGCCCGAAGGGGAAAACCCCGTCTTCGAGGCCGAGCATATCGCCAAAATCGCCCGTTTCAGGAAGGGCGAGCTTTACGACAGTCGCAAAGTCGACGATTTGCGCAAGGCGCTGGTGGCGACCGGTCTGTTTTCGGTGGTTGCGGTCGATCCCCGCCCCGGCGCAGAAGCAGCCGGCGACGGGACGCGCTATGCCGACCTCGCCGTTTCGCAGGAAGCAGGGCCGCCGCGCACGCTCGCCGGCCAAGCCGGCTATGCGACAGGCCAGGGATTGAAAGTGGAGGGCGGATGGACGCACCGCAATCTCTTCCCGCCCGAAGGCGCGCTCATTGCCAGTGGCGTCGTGGGCACGCAGGAGCAGGGGCTGGGCGTTACGTTTCGCCGTTCCAATGCCGGCCGGCGCGACCGCAGTTTCGAGCTGTCGGCCGATGCACGGCACAGCAATTTCGATGCCTATGAGGCCTTCACCGGCCGGCTCGGCGCGCGCATCGCCTATGTGAGTACGCCGATCTGGCAGAAGCGGCTGACCTACAGCTACGGCGTGGAGATCATCGGAACCAACGAGCAGGACTATGATTTCGACGCTGCCGAACTGCGCCGCCGCACTTATTATGTGCTGGCGCTGCCCGGGCAGGTGACGTTCGACAGCTCCAATTCCCTGCTCGATCCCACCCGCGGCTTTCGCCTTTCGGCCATGATCTCGCCGGAAAGCTCGCTCGGCAGCGGCGCGCAGGTCTATGCGCGCGCGGTGTTCGAAGGGACGGGCTATTATCCGGTCTCGGACGGAATCGTGCTGGCCGGCCGTGCCCGCATCGGCATGATCGGCGGCGCTGCCCGCGCGCAGATCGCGCCCTCGCGGCGCTTCTATGGCGGCGGTGGCGGCTCCGTGCGCGGCTTCGGCTATCAGGAACTCGGACCCAAGGACCCTGAAGCCCGGCCAATCGGCGGACGGAGCCTTGTCGAGGCGGCGGCGGAAGTGCGCTACCGCTTCGGCGATTATGGCCTCGTTGCCTTCGTGGACGGCGGGCAGGTCTATACGAGCCCGCTGCCGCGATTCACCGACTGGCGCTTCGGCGTGGGCGTGGGCGCGCGCTTTTACACAAATTTCGGCCCCATGCGGCTGGACGTCGCCACCCCGATCAACCGCAAGCCAGGTGAATCGCGTATTTCCGTCTATATCTCGATCGGGCAGGCCTTCTGATGGCCGCCGAGGACATGAGCGCACCCGCACCGGCGCCGGAACAGGCTTCGACCCCCCGCGCCCGTTGGGGTCGCCGGCTGCTGCTCGGACTGCTCGGGTTTTTCGCCCTGCTCGCGCTGGTGCTGATCGCCGGGTCGATCTGGCTCGGCACGGACAGCGGTCGCCGCTTCGTGGCCCGGCAGATCGAGGCGCTCTCGTTCGAGAACGGGCTGCAGATCGGCCTCGGACGCATCGAGGGCTCGCTGTTCAGCCAGATGCGCCTGCGCGACGTGACGCTGCGCGATTCCCGAGGCGTGTTCCTCTCCGTGCCCACCGTCGAGCTGGATTATCGGCCACTCGCCTATCTGCGCAGCCATATCGACGTCCGCGCCCTCACTATTCCCAATGCCCGGTTTCACCGCCTGCCGCGGTTCAATCCCACCGCGCCCAGCGAGGGCCCGCTGCTGCCCGACCTCGATATCGACGTGAGCCGGCTGGAGATCGGGCGGTTGCGCATCGATCCGCCGGTGACAGGGCAGGCGCATCTCGTCCGCTTCTCCGGCACGGTCCACATTGCCGATCGGCGCGCTCAAATCCGTGCGGACGGGCGCGCCATCGCCGCACCCGGCGTGGCCGGCGGCGACCGGCTGGCGTTGCGGCTGGACGCTGTGCCGGACGACAACCGCCTCGATATCGACCTCAAACTCAATGCCCCCGCGCAAGGGCTGGTGGCGGGGCTGAGTGGCATTGGCCAACCGCTCGCCCTCTCGCTCGCCGGTAAGGGCGACTGGCGGGCATGGAACGGCACGCTTTCCGGAAATCTCGGCGCGGAGAGGCTTGCCGACGTGGCGCTGACCGCGCGCGACGGCACCTTCACGGTGCGCGGCCCGGTTCGTCCCGGCCTGTTCCTCACTGGCCCCGGCCGCAACATGCTGGAGCCGGTCACGCAGCTTGATCTTGTGGCTACGGCGGATCAGCGGCGTATTACGCTCAAGGGAGGGGCGGCCAGCGATAATTTCACGTTCAGCGCGGAGGGCCTTGTCGATCTGGGCGAGAGCCGCATGGAAGACCTCGCGCTCAGCTTCCGCCTGCTCAAGCCGAGCGTCATTGCCCAAAATCTGCGCGGCGCCGACATCACCGCCAATGCCATGCTCAACGGTCGCTTCGTTGCGCCGGAGATCACCTATGGGCTCACCGCGCGCCAGATCGGCTTTGGCGCGACGCTGGTCGAGGGCCTGGACGTTGCGGGCAGCGCGGCGCTGGACAAGGACCAGTGGCGCATTCCCGTGCATGGCCGCGCCGCGCGCATCACCGGCATCAACGCCAGCGTGGCGCCGCTGCTTACCAATGTCCGGCTGGACGGCACCCTTGCTTATGCCAACGCACGCCTGCTCTCGGACGACCTGCGACTGCATTCGGACCGGATCGATGCCAAGGCCGTGATCGTCGCCGATCTCGACAAGGCGCTCTACACCGGCGCGCTCGATGGCCGCGTCAATGGCTATCGGGTGGAGAGCATCGGCATCTTCAATGTCAGCACGGACATGGACCTCAAGTCCGGCGCGAACGGTTATTTCAAACTCGGCGGGCGCGTGACGGCGCGCTCGACGCGGCTACTCAACGATGGCCTGCGTAGCGTGCTGGGCGGCAATGCGCTGATCGTCGCCGATGTGGGCTATGACAGCAACGGCGTGGCAAGCCTGGACAGCCTGCGCGTGGCCGCGCCGGACTTTCGCGTGACGCAGGCGCGGGGGCGCTACGGTGCGGACGGGCGGATCGCCTTGGCCGCGCGCGGCGAATCCCGCCAATATGGGCCGTTCACGCTCGAGGCGAGCGGCACGGCCGCGCGGCCTGTGGCGCATGTGACGGCGCCGAGGCCTGGGCTGGGCGTCGGTCTTGCCGATGTGTCGGCGACGGTGCGGGGCGCGGGCGATGCCTATCTGGTCACGGCCGATGCTGGCACCGACTATGGCCCGCTCGCGCTTGATGCCGCCGTGACGATGGGGCCCCTCGCAGTCGAGTTGCGGCAGGACACCAGCTTCTCCGGCGTGCGACTGACGGGTCGCCTCGCCCAGACAGCGGCGGGGCCCTTCGCCGGCACGTTGCGCGCCTTCGGGTCAGGCCTCGACGGCAGCGTCGTGCTCTCCGCCGCCTCCGGCAATCAGCGCGCCGTGGTCGATATGGCGGGGCGGGACGTCAATCTCTCCGGCAAGGTCGGGCTCGCGGCCCGCCGCCTGCTGCTCAAGGCCGACATCGTTCTGGAAGAGCAGCCGCGTATCGTGGCGGACGGGCAGATCGCCGGTATGCGTCTGGGCGAACTCTATATCGCCGCCGCACGGGCGAACGCGGATTATCGCGGCGGTACGGGCAACGCGAAGATGCTGGTGGAGGGGCGCACGCGCTATCCCTTCCGCTTGGCCGCCAATGCACGGTTGGATCCCCGCCTTTGGCGCGTGGCGCTCAATGGGCGAATCAACGGCATTGATGTCGCCACACAGGAGGCGCTGCGGATCGTGCCCTCCGATGCCGGCTATGCGCTTCAGCCCGCCACGATCATGGTCAACAAGGGCCGCCTGCACCTCGCCGGCCGCTATGGTCCCGGCGTTGCGCTTCAGGCGCGCTTCGACGGCGTCGATCTCTCCATTGCGGATCCTTTCACCGCCGGGCTGGGGCTGGGCGGCATGGCGAGCGGCAGCCTCGACTTCAGCCAGCCGTCCGACAGTGCCTTCCCCAGCGCGGACCTCCGCGTGAAGATCGACGATTTCACGCGGACCAGTCTTGCCGCCGTCTCCGAGCCCGTAGATTTGGCGCTGACCGGCCGCCTCGTGCCGACCGGCGGCAATGCCCGCGCAATCATCCGCCGGCGCGGCGCGGCCATCGGTCGCATGCAGCTCGCGCTGGAGCCGCTGCCGCCCGAATCCGGCAACTGGATGACGCGCCTCATGGCCGCTCCGCTTTCCGGCGGCGTGCGCTACAATGGCCCGGCCGACGTGCTCTTCTCGCTGGCCGCGCTGCCCGACCAGAGCCTCAAGGGGCCCATTGGCGTTGCCGCCGATTTCAGTGGCCGGCTCGATGCGCCGCAGCTCACCGGGGTCGTCCGCGCCAAGGCGCTGGTCTATGAGAACGCGCAATATGGCACGCGCCTCACCGACATGGCGCTGGGTGGCCGCTTCACCAATGATCGGCTTCAGGTCGACAGTCTCACCGCGCGGGCCGGCAGCGGGACGGTGAGTGCCAGCGGCTCCGTGTCGTTGAGTTCGGCGCAGGGCTTCCCCGTCCAGCTCGGCATCGAGATGAACGATGCGCAACTCGCGCGCGGAGAGGATCTGGAAGCGCGCGCCACCGGCTCGCTGCAGATCGTGAACGGTCCTAACCGCGCGCCGGCGATCACCGGCAGTATCGCGCTCCCCGAGACGCATTACCGGATCGTCCGGCAGGGTTCCGCGCAGGTCGCAACGCTCACCGGTGTGCGCCGCAAGCCCGCGCTCGGTCGCGAGCGAATCAGCGGATCGCCCGAGCCGATGCAGAGCCTGCCTTCCACCTGGGCGCTCGACGTGGCGGTGCGGGCCGATAACCGCATCTATGTGACCGGCATGGGGCTGGAATCGGAATGGGCGGCGGACATCAAGGTGGGCGGCACCAGCGGCGCCCCCCGCATCACCGGCGGCGTCCAGCTCGTGCGCGGCACGCTGGGTTTTGCCGGGCACAGCTTCGAGCTTCAGGAAGGGCGCATCACCTTCAACGGCGGCGACATGACCAATCCGGAGCTACGCATCGTGGCCTCGGGCGATGTCGAGGACGTGACCATCGTCATCACAATCACCGGCACCGGCAGCAATCCGCAGATCGTCTTCTCCTCCACTCCCGCCTTGCCCCAGGATGAGCTCATGGCGCGCATTCTCTTCGGTAATTCGGTGGGTGAGCTTTCGACGCTCCAGGCGGTCCAACTCGCCGCCTCGCTGAACAGCCTGCGGGGGGGGAAGGGCGGGCTCAACCCGTTGGGCGTGCTCCAATCGTCGAGCGGCATCGACCGGCTGCGCATTTTGGGCGCCGACAAGGAGACGGGTCGAGGCACGTCGCTGGCCGTGGGTCAGTATATCAGCAACGATGTCTATATCGAGATCGTCACCGATACGCGCGGCTACACCGCCACGCAGCTCGAAGTGAGCCTCTCCAAGGCGCTCTCGGTGCTGAGCCAGATGGGCAGTTTCGGCGGTTCCAGCGTGAACCTGCGCTACCGGAAGGATTATTGATGCGGCCAGTGACGGGGATGCTTTTGCTGGTCCTTGCGAGCCTTGCAGCCTGCGAACGGCGGGCTGATTTCGACGAGAACTACGAGGCGCAATCGCGCGCGCTCACCGACAGGGCCAACGCGATGGAGCAGGAACTGCAACAGCAGATGAATGCTGCCCGATCGGCGCGGACGGTGGAGGACGCGGAGGACTCAGTACGACCCTGATGAGGCGTTAGGCATGCCGTCAGCCGATTTCCGCATGACCTCATCTCTCGTGTCGCCTGAGCTATGCTTCCGCAGAAACCGCGCTGCCCAGAGGACCCTAATCCAGCGCCGCCCGCATCATGGCGACGGCGGTGCGCACGGCTTCCAGACGCACCGCCGCCCGGCCACGATCGCCCAGGTGCAGCACGCGATGGACCGGCGCGCGCCCACGGCGCAGGCTGGCGAGGTGGACGAGGCCGGCCTCATCGCCCGGCGCAGCCGCGCCGGCAAAGCCGGTCACGGCAAGCGCCACGTCGGCGCGGGAGTGGGCCAGCGCGCCCTTGACCATGGCGAGCGCCACGGCCTCGCTGACGACACCTTCCTCATCGATCAGCGATCGCGCAATGCCGAGCATCCCGGCTTTGGCCTCTGCGCTATAGACGATGAACCCACGCTCGAAAGCGTGGCTGCATCCCTCCACATCCGTGAGCAGGGCGCCGATGAGGCCGCCGGTGCAGCTTTCCGCGGTCGCTAGCGTCAGTGACCGGTCGCAGGCCACCTCCAGAAGATCTCGCACGGCGTCTTCGATATCGTCGGGCAGGCGGTCGACCAGCCGGCTGGTTTCGTGGCCCTCATTCATGTCCAAGGTCGCCCCCGTCATGCGGTTTCGCATGGCCACCCTTGCGCAGATAGCGCTTGTCGATCTCGGCAATCAGCGACTCCGCGCCGGCGCCGCCGCTGAGCTTGAGCAGCTCGTCCACCTTGGCTTCCAGGCGGTCGTCATTCTCCTTGGACGCGGGCGAACCGACATAAAGAAAATAGGCGAGGCCCACCACCTGCCAGATGAGCTGAAGGAATTCCGACTGCCAGTTCTCGAATGTGTCGCGCCCCATCTCCATCAGATAGGCGGAGACTTGGGCCGCCTCGTGATGGGACTGCGCCTCGTTGACGAAGGCGTACCAGCCGAAGATCCAGTGTCCTGCGATGGAGATGAGGAAAAATGCGGCGGTGATCCATCCATAGGCATATTTCTTCATGATGCATGTCCTCGTCCTGTCGGTCGCCGCAGGCGGCCCGAGGTACAAACGTTGCTGCCGCGAGAAGGTTCGAGGAGGAGACGTTCGGTGGGGCGTGGCTGGTGCCGATCCCGGCGCTCGATAGAACGGCCGGTAGCCGACTCTCACCGGAGCGCCGGAAGACTAGGACGGTAAAGAAAAGGCGCCGTTGCATGAGGCGGCGCCCATTAGCAGGAAGGTCCTTTGCGGCGCTTTCCGGGCTTATCCACTGCCTTTCCGTTGCGCTTCGGGTTCCGGCTCATGCACGGTGGGAAGCTGCTCTGTGGGGGCATCCTGTGGCCGGGGCACATAGCCTGTCGTTTCGGCAACCGTTTCCCGCTGCGAGCCGCCTTGTTCGTCCTGCTCGGCCTGCCGCCAATGGTCTGCCTCTCGGCCCGCGGGCCGGCCTTCCGCTTCCCACAGTGCATAAGCGCGTTCGCGAATGCGCTGCTCGCGCCTATCGTCGGCGGATGCGTCGGCCGGCTGCGGGCTTTCGCCCGTGGGCGGCGGAAGGTCCGCTGGGCCCTCGGCCGGGGCTTCATTGCCGGTGGTCACGCTCTCCTGGGTCATCGCTGCGCTCTCCTGTCGTTGATGTCGGGAGAATGGCTGGCGACCCCTGCTGTTCCCGCCGCCTTGCGTCGGTTGTGCGCGCCCTTCGTGCTGTGAGCGTCCCGTTCATGGCGGCACGGTGCGCACCCGGCTTGCCCCGCGCGCTCCGGACCGGCACAAGCCGCGCCATGGACGGTCTTTCCACTCCCCGGCGCTATTATGCTGCCCTGGCCATCTGGCTCACCATTTCGATGTCGGTGCTGGACAGTGCCATCGCCAATGTCGCCTTGCCGGTCATTGCGCGCGAGCTCAATGCCACGCCTGCCATGGCGGTGTGGGTCATCAATGCCTATCAGCTCGCGATCGTCATGCTGCTGCTGCCCTTCGCCGCGCTGGGCGACCGCATCGGTCACTATCGCGTCTATCTCGCCGCTCTGCTGCTGTTCATCGCCGGCTCGCTGGCATGCGCGCTCGCGGGCAGTCTGCACATGCTGGTCGCCGCCCGCATGTTCCAGGGCATTGGCGCGGCCGGAATCATGAGCATGAACGCGGCGATGGTGCGTGCCACCTATCCGCCGCACATGCTCGGCCGAGGTATGGGCTACAATGCCATGGTGCTCTCGGTCTCCGCCGCGGCGGGGCCGACTTTGGCCTCGGCCGTGCTCAGCGTGGCGGCCTGGCCCTGGTTGTTCGCCGTCAATGTGCCTGTCGGTCTTGCCGCACTCGCCATCGGCATGCGCTGTCTGCCGCGCACGCCGGGCCATGGCGGCCAGCCCGATTATCTCGCCGCGCTGCTCAGTGCCTCGACCTTCGGCCTCGTCATTTTCGGGGCGGAGACCTTCGCGCGGGAGGGATCGCTGGCCGGTCTTGCCATGCTGCTCGCGGGCCTCTGCCTGGGCGCCGCGCTGGTGCATCGGCAGTGGCGCAAGCCCGCGCCGCTGGTGCCGCTGGATCTGCTGCGCATCCCCATTTTCGGCCTCTCCATCATCACGTCGATCACGTCCTTCGCCGCGCAGATGCTGGCCTTCGTCACAATGCCCTTCCTGCTCCAGACAGTGCTCGGACGCGGCGTGGTCGAAACCGGGCTGCTGATGACGCCTTGGCCGATAGCCCTCGCCTGCATGGCGCCGTTCGCCGGGCGACTGGCAGACCGCTATCCCGCCGGCTTGCTAGGCGGCATTGGCCTGGCAATCTTCGCCGTGGGTCTCGGCGCGCTTTCGCTGCTGGGCGAGGCGCCCAATGCGCTCGACATTGCGTGGCGCATGGCGCTGTGCGGCGTTGGATTTGGCCTTTTCCAGACGCCCAATAACCGCGCGATGCTCAGTGCCTCGCCGCCTGCGCGCTCGGGCGCTGCGGGTGGCACGCAGGCCACCGCACGCCTGCTGGGCCAGACCATCGGCGCTGTGGCGGTGGCAACGGGCTTTCACTGGTTGGGCGTCGGCGTCGCCCCTCATCTGCTGCTGGGCGCCGCCATCGCCGCGCTGGTTGCTGCCGGCGTCAGCCTGCTCCGGGTGCCGTTCCACCAGCCCTTGCCGACGCCGGCCAGCCGGGGCTGAGACCGCTTACTCCCTGCCCGCGCGCCGGTCGATGGCGGTCAGGGGCGCCGGCCGTGTTACCACATAAGCGGCGGACGCCAGCAGGAACGCCGCTGCGCCGAGCGCTGGCAAAGGCCCGGGCCGGACAGCCAGGCAGAACAGGCCAAAGCCCATGGCCATGCCCGTGCAAGCGGCGATCTTGCCATGGCGACTCACCGAGCGGTTCTCCCTCCATGCGCGCAGCGGCGGCCCGAAATGGCGATGGTTGAGTAGCCATGTCTCGAACCGCGGCGAGGAGCGCGCGAAACAGCCGGTGGCGACAATAAGGAAAATGGTGGTGGGCATGATCGGCAGCAGCGCGCCGATGATGCCCAACGCGACAAAGACGAAGCCTACCACCAGCCAGGCGGCACGCGCGACGGGATGGCGAGAGGGAGATGCGCGCCGGCCGCCTAGCTGTTCATCGTCTGACATGACGCTCCGATTGCGACCTGCTCACGCTGTATATTGGGGGCTGCGCCCGCGCTCTGTCGAGCCCTTGCCCACGTGCCAAGTGGAATATATAATTCATATACGAATCATATATGAAGAGGGTATGATGGGCATCGTCAGCATTGAAGACGATCTTCACGAGCAACTGCGCAGGGCAAGCAAGGCCTCCTATCGCTCCATCAACGCCCAGGCGGCGTTTTGGATCAAAATTGGCATGCTCTGTGAGTTGAATCCGCAATTGACCTTCCAGCAGATTGTTTGCCGCGCGCTCCGAGAGGCGGGCGTCGACCCGGGTGATGTCACGGTGGAAGCCGAATGACGAAATCGCCCGCTGAAATCGAGCTGATGGCCGAATCCGGTCGGTTGCTGGCCTCGGTCTTTACCCATCTCGACGAGCTGGACCTGGCGGGGCGGACCACGATGGCGGTCAACGATCTGGTGGAGGCGCTGATCGTCGAGCATCTCGGCGCGCGGCCGGCCAGCAAGGGCCAATATGGCTATGGCTTCGTCCTCAATTGCTCGCCCAACGCCGTGGTGTGCCACGGTGTTCCGTCCGATGCGGACGTGCTGGCAGATGGCGATATCGTCAATTTCGACATCACGCTGGAGAAGAACGGCTATATCGCCGATTCCAGCAAAACCTACCTCATTGGAGATGTCGCGCCGGCTGCGCGGCGGCTGGTGCGCACCACCTATGAGGCGATGTGGAAAGGTATTCACGCCGTGCGGCCCGGCGCCCGGCTCGGCGACATCGGCTTTGCCATCGAGCGCCATGCCAAGCGCGCGGGCTATACGATTGTGCGCGATTATTGCGGGCACGGCATTGGCCGGGAGATGCACGAGGAGCCGCAGGTGCTGCATTTCGGCAAGCCGGGCACGGGTCTCATGCTGCGGGAGGGCATGGTCTTCACCATCGAACCAATGGTCAATCAGGGCCGGCGGACGGTCCGCACGCAGGGCGATGGCTGGACGGTCGTCACGACGGACGGCAAGCTCTCCGCGCAATTCGAGCACACGGTTGCAGTCACGCGAGAGGGCGTGCGCGTGCTGACGCTGCGGCCGAACGAAGTGCCGCCGCCGCGCGCATAGACTGGGGCGCCCCTGGCCTGCTCTTGAGCGCGGGCCCCGAGCCTCTATCTTGGTCTGGCACACAGAAACGTGCAGAGGAGCATGGCAGGAGGCTGCAATGGCCAATGGCTGGGCGCGGGACGGCGCCGTTCAGGACCAGATCGACGATACTGTGGCGGATGCGGTGAAGAGTGCTCGCGCGCGTCTCCCGCTAGGGGAAGGCACGGACTATTGCGAGGATTGCGGCGAGAAGATTCCGCGTGCCCGGCGTCGGGCGCTGCCGGGTACGCGCACCTGTGTCGCCTGCCAATCCGAGCGCGACGCTGCCATCCGGCCGGCCGGCATCAATCGCCGTGGCAGCAAGGACAGCCAACTGCGCTAGCGTAGAGGTTCGTGCTGATGATTTCGGTTGGGAAGGCCGCCGCTACCGATTGTTTCAGTAACTGGCGGAGACGGAGGGATTCGAACCCTCGATACCGTATTCACAGTATGACGGTTTAGCAAACCGTTGGTTTCAGCCACTCACCCACGTCTCCGCGTCCCTACCACCGCCACGCGCCAGGCGCGCCGGGCCGCAAGG
>DASRXY010000252.1:0-11148 GCA_035654035.1 Sphingobium sp.
CCATGGTGGTGGATATCGGCGGCGGCACCACGGAGGTCGCCGTGCTCTCGCTGCGCGGTATCGCGCACAGCAGCTCCGCGCGCGTGGGCGGCGATCGGCTGGATGACGCCATCTCCGCCTATGTGCGCCGCAAGCACAATCTCATGATCGGCGAGATGACCGCCGAGCGCGTCAAATGCACCATCGGCGCGGCCACGCCGCCGGGCGATGATGCAACCGAGATGGTCGTCAAGGGGCGTGATCTTGTGAGGGGACGCCCGGCCGAGATTCGCCTCACCGAGGCGGAAGTGGCCGGGGCGCTCGCAGAGCCGGTCGGCCAGATCGTCGCCGCAGTGCGCACCGCGCTGGAGCAGACTGCACCCGAGCTTTCCGCCGACATCATCGAGGAAGGCATTACCGTCACCGGCGGCGGCGCGCTGCTGCGCCGCATCGATACGGCCATTTCCGCTGCCACGGGCCTGTCCGTGCGCATCGCCGACGAACCGCTCGCCTGCGTCGCGAAGGGCGCGGGCGCGGCGCTGGAGGAACGGCATTACGACGGCATTTTAACGGGCGCCTGAGGAGTCCCTGGGCGGGGGCGTAGATGCAGTTTGACCAGGGCGATCTGCAGACCAGCGGAATGCTGATCCTCCGCCCACCGCATAGGGCCGCGCCCTGTCGCCATTGCACCTGCCAGAGGGGCACCCTAGATCGACGGGGTTGGTCGCCGGAGCCCTCGCCCATGTCCCTGACCCTCGATGCCGCTGCCATGGAGCAGGTCGCGCACGCCGCCGTCGCGGCGATGCCCGATCTGTTTCGCGTGCATCTGGAAGGCATTGCTGTCCATGTCGAGGAATTCGCCGATCGCGAGACGCTCGACGATCTCGACATCGACAGTCCCTGGGATCTGCTCGGCGTCTATCAGGGCCGCCCGCTCACCGAACAGAGCATCTGGGATTCGGGTGAGCTGCCGCCGCGCATCCGCCTCTTCCGCCGTCCCCTGCTTGCCGAGCGCGAGGCGAGCGGCGTCGATCTGCGCGATCTCATCGTCCATGTGCTGGTGCATGAGGTAGGCCATCATTTCGGCTATTCGGACGAAGAGATGGAAGCCATCGACGACGGCTGGGACGAGGATTGAACCGCGCGGCGGCCGATCGCTGCGGCCCCTTTGCCAAGCGGCCCGCGTGCCGCTAAGGCGCGCATCATGAGCGACGAGACCGCAAGCGCAGCCGGGACCGCACTGGCCCCTGTCCCCAAGGACTGGATCATGGCCATCGCGCCCTATGTGCCGGGCAAGTCGACAACCGATGACGGGCGCAAGGTCGCCAAGCTCTCGTCCAACGAAAATCCCTTCGGCACCGGCGAGTCCGCGCGTGAGGCGTTCCGCTCCGCCGCCGATTGCCTGGAGCGCTACCCCGATGCGGGTGCGGCCGATCTGCGCGCGGCGCTCGCGGCGCATTACGGGCTCGATCCCGCGCGGATCACCTACGGCACCGGCTCGGACGAAGTGCTGCACATGGCGGCCGGCACTTTCGCGGGGCCGGGCGACGAGATCGTCTTTTCGCGCTTCGGCTTCTCGGTCTACCCCATCGCCACGCGCCGCGTGGGCGCCACGCCCGTTGTCGCGCCGGACAAGGATTATGCGACCGATGTGGACGCCATCCTCGCCTGCGTCACGCCGCGCACGCGCGTGGTCTTCATTGCCAATCCCAACAACCCCACCGGCACCTATTGCAGCCGGGCCGAGCTGGCGCGCCTGCACGCCGGCCTGCCGCCGCATGTGCTGCTGGTGGTGGACCAGGCCTATAGCGAATATCTCGAGCCCGGCGACGACGACGGCGCGCTCGACCTCGCCCGCACTGCGCCCAATGTGCTGGTGACGCGCACCTTCTCCAAGATTTTCGGCCTTGCCTCGGCGCGGGTGGGCTGGGGCTATGCCAGCGCGGATGTCATCAATGCGATGCACCGCATCCGCCAGCCCTTCTCCTTCAGCATCGCCGCCTCGTGCGCGGCGGTGGCGGCGCTGGCGGATACGGCGTTCGTCGACCGCAGCGCTGCGCATAATCTCCAGTGGCGCGCCTGGTTCGAGGACCAGATCGCCGCGCTCGGCAACAAGGGCTTGCGCGCCATCCCCAGCAAGGCCAATTTCTCGCTGGTGCTGTTCGAGGGGGAAACGAGCGCGGAGACCGCCTATCGCGGCCTCATGGATGCGGGCTACATCGTGCGCTGGCTGCCGGGGCAGGAGCTGCCGCACGGGCTGCGCATCACCATCGGCACGGAGGCGGAGATGACCGGGCTGGTCGCCGCGTTGCGCCGCATCGTCGGCGCCGGGGCATGATGCCCTTCACGCGCATCGCGGTCATTGGTCTCGGCCTCATCGGCTCGTCCATTGCGCGCGGCGTGCGTGCCTATATGCCCACTGCGCGCGTCACGGGCCACGATGCCAATCCCGATGTGCGCGAGACGGCCCGCCGCATCGACCTGTGCGACGATGTGACCGATACGCCTGCCGCCGCCGTGATCGACGCCGATCTCGTCATTCTGTGCGTGCCGCCCGGCGCCATGGGCTCCGTTGCCATGGCGATCGCGGCCGACCTGCCGGCCGAGGCCATCCTCTCGGAGGTCGCCTCCTGTCAGGCGAGCGTCATTGCCGCTCTCCGCGCGGTGCTGCCCGATGCGACGCTGGTGCCAGCCCATCCGGTGGCGGGCACGGAGAATAGCGGGCCGGAAGCCGGCTTCGCGACGCTGTTCAAAGGGCGCTGGTGCATCCTGACGCCGCCGCAGGGCACCGACCCCGTGGCGGTCGCGCGCGTGGCCGAATTCTGGAAGCGGCTGGGCTCCAATGTCGACACCATGTCGCCGGAACATCACGACCTCGTGCTCGCCGTCACCAGCCACCTGCCGCACCTGATTGCCTACACCATCGTCGGCACCGCCAGCGATCTGGAGGATGTGACGCAGAGTGAGGTCATCAAATATTCGGCCGGCGGCTTTCGCGATTTCACCCGCATCGCCGCCTCGGACCCCACCATGTGGCGCGACGTGTTCCTGGCGAACAAGGACGCGGTGCTGGAGATGCTCCAGCGCTTCTCGGAGGATATCGCCCAGCTCCAGCGCGCCATCCGCTGGGGCGACGGCGACCGGCTGTTCGATCATTTCACCAAGACCCGCGCCATTCGTCGCTCGATCATCGAGCAGGGCCAGGACGATGCCGCACCCGATTTCGGCCGGCAGCGCGAGTAACCCGGGGCATTGGGGGAGGCGCGGGGCGGCGGCTCTGCGCACCGTTCCGCGGAGTCCAGTTGTGACCTTCACGCTGTGACCTGCACCGCATGTGCGGCACACCAGCTCTGGTTGAGGAGTGGATGCCGTGCGCATCCCAGAAAGCGCTCCGGCGAGGGATGAGGCTCTCGAAGCGCTTTTCACCTGCGAGATAATCGCTGGAGTGTAGCGGGAGAGGAACGGAGGGGATGTTCCCGCCGGCAACCGCCGGTGCGCTAGCCGGCCGCCTTGGGTTTCTTGTCGATCAGCACGGCCTGCTGCCAGCGGCTCGGCGCCTTGTCGGTGCGGTGGATGCACCCCGGCCAGCAGCAGGGGCGCTTCTTTCCTTCCCGCAATTCCTCGCAGGTGCGCACGATGCGCCGCTGGCGTGTGGCGGCCTGCTTGGCATCCTCGACCCAGCAGATGAACTCATTGCGGCCGAGCGGCGTGAGCTTTTCCCAGAGCGCCAGCAATTCGGCATCCGCGCGGATGGCGGCCTGAAGATCGTCGGCGGCCTGATGGACCGTGCCATGGGGAAAAGCGTGCGTCACAATGCCTCCGGAGAGTTGGCCGAATCCAGCGCCGCGTCACTTTGGGCTTATGCACGGGTTATGTCCATGCGGGGCTGCCGCGAGCGGCGGCCGGCCGCTCGCGGTGCCTAGGCGAGTCGGACGTGATTGTGGAGCAGACCCAAGCTATGGCTGAGCGACCCGCGTTCTTCCAAGCCTAGCTCGCCCGGAAGCCCTTGGGCACAAAAAGCCGCCGCTGAGATCGCCCGAAGTCATCCGCTTCAGACCCAAGCGAGGGTGACCTTCGCGTGGCGCTCTTGCGCACCGCTTGGCATTGGGTCCCGATCAGCGTCGCTTGACCGGTCCGCGCTTGCTCGACGTGTGGCGGATGTTCGCCGGGCGACCCTGCCGGCGGATGGGGCGTGGGCCATTGCTGCCCGGGCGCCGCCGGTCGCCCCGTTCGCCGCGCCGCATGGGGAGGTGGCTGGCACCTTCCGGCAGCTCGAAGCGTAGTGCGCCGCTCACCGGATCGGATTCCACCAGGCGCAGGTCGATGTGGTCGCCTAACGCATAGCGCTCGCCGGTCTCCTCGCCTTCCAGTGCCTGGCTGGCTTCGTCGTAAGAGAAATACTCGGCACCCAGCGTGGAGACCGGCACCAGCCCGTCGCCGCCCAGCTCCTCCACGGTGGCGAAGAAGCCGAAACTCTGCACGCCGGTGATGCGGCAGGCCATGATCTGGCCCACGCGCTCGGCGAGGAATGCGGCGACATAGCGGTCGATGGTTTCGCGCTCGGCCTCCATGGCGCGGCGCTCATACTGGCTGATGCGCTCGCCGATGAGGGCGAGGTCGGCCCTGTCCTCGGCAGAGAGCCGCGTCTCCTTGGGGATGGCGCGGTCCTTGGGAGACGGCAGCTCCAGCCCATAGGCATCGACCAGCGCGCGGTGGACCAGCAGGTCCGCATAGCGGCGGATGGGCGAGGTGAAATGCGCGTAGCTGCCCAGCGCCAGGCCGAAATGGCCGGCATTGCGCGGCCCGTAGTAGGCCTGCGTCTGGCTGCGCAGGAGCTGTTCCATGATCTGTGGCCGCGCCGGGAAGTCGCCCGGAATGCGCTCGATGATGCGGTTGAAGGTCTTGGTGGTGATGACCTGCCCCAGCGCCAGGGGAATGTCGAACGTGTCGAGATAGTCCTTGAGCGTCGCCAGCTTCTCGCGGCTCGGCGGCTCGTGGATGCGGTACATGACTGGCGCCTTCTTTGCCTCCAGCGCCTTGGCCGCGGCGACATTGGCGGCGATCATGTAATCCTCGATCAGCCGGTGGGCATCGAGCCGCGCGCGCATGGCGATGCTGGCGATGTGCCCCATCTCGTCGATGACCACGCGCCGCTCGGGCAGGTCCAGTTCCAGCGGATCGCGCGCTTGCCGGGCCTTTTCGAGCAGGCGCCAGCAGGCCCAGAGCGGCTTGAGGGCGGTGTCGACCAGATCCCAACTCTCTCCGTTCGCGTCGAGCGAAGTCGAGAAGCGCGTCTCGCTTTCGCTCGACAGCAGCGGCGGGGCTTTCCCCTCCGCCGCATCCATTGCGGCCTGCGCCTGCTCATAGGGAATGTTGGCCACCACCCGGATTACCGCACGCGTAAAGCGCCAGCCGGTCACGCGGCCGTGCCGGTCCACCACGAGATGGCAGGCCATGGCGGCCCGGTCCTCGCCCGCGCGCAGCGAGCACATGTCCGAGGAGAGGGCGTGCGGGAGCATCGGCACGACCCGGTCGGGAAAATAGACGCTGTTGCCTCGCTTCCTTGCCTGCCGGTCGAGCACGCCGCCGGGGCGGACATAATAAGAGACGTCCGCAATGGCGACGATGGCCCTGTAACCGCCTTCATTGGCGGGGTCGTCGTCCGGTGCGGCCCAGACCGCGTCGTCGAAATCGCGCGCGTCGACCGGATCGATGGCGACAATGGGGAGGTGACGCAGATCCTCGCGCTGATCAACGTGGAGCGGCAGGTCGTGCACCGCCTGCGCCTCTTCCTCGGCCTCCTCCGGGAAGGCATCGGGAATGCCGAACTTGTGAATGGCGATCAGGCTGTAGCTGCGCGGCAGGAACGGATCGCCCAGCACCTGCGTCACGCGTGCGCCGATGCGCGGTGCCCGGCCGGTCTTCTCGGCCAGCACCAGGTCGCCCGGCCGTGCGTCGCCGGCCTCGACGATCGGCGTCTCGCGGCGAATGCGCTTGTCGACCGGGCGCAGCATGAGCTTGCCGCGCTCGTCCTGCGCGACCACGCCCAGCATCTCCTCGGCCACGCCCGCGAGCTTCTTCATGGGGTGCGCTACCCAGCCGGCGCCGGCCTCCTCGGTGCGCGCGAGGATGCGGTCGCCCACGCCCAGCGCTCCGCGCTTGCCGCGCTCCATCACGCGTAGCCGCGGCATTGGGTGGCCCTCCGCCTCCCAGCGCTCGGGCACGCCGATCACCTGGCCGCCTTCCACGTCGATGACGCGCAGCACCGTCACCTTGGGCAGGCCGCCCATCAGGTGGAAGGCGCGGGCGGGGCCCAAGTCGATCAGTCCTTCGTCCGCCATGTCGCGCAGCAGCGCTTTCAGGGCGATCTTCTCATTGCCCTTGAGGCCGAAGGCGCGCGCGATCTCGCGCTTGCCGGCGGGCTGGTCGCTGCTCTGGATGAAGTCGAGCACCTGCTGGCGCGACGGCATGCCCGCGGGACGGGGCTTTTTGGGTGAGGCCATGGCGGGGATATAGGGGCTGCGCGGCCGGAGGGAAATGGCCTGTGCGGCGAAGCGGCCCGGCCGGCACGCGGGGGCGTTCAGCCCAGGCGGAAATTATAGCTGTAGAACTGCTCGTCGCGCATCCAGCCATGCGCCTCGTAAACGGACTGCGCGGCGAGATTGTCGAAGGCGGTGGAGAGCGCGAGCCGCGCCGCGCCAGCCTCCCGCGCGAAGCCGGTGGCCGCATCGAGCAGCGCGGTGCCCACGCCCTGCCGCCGCGCGCCCTGCGCCACGAACAGATCGTTGAGGATGTAGATGCGCTGCATGCCCGCCGAGGTGAAGCTGGGGTAGAGCTGCGTGAAGCCGATGGCTGCGCCGGCCTCGTCGCAGGCGAGGAAGATCACCGATTCCTCGCGCGCGAACCGCTCCGCCAGAAACGCGCGCGCGCCCGCCATGTCGGAGGGCTGCTTGTAGAAGACCCGATAGGCATCGAACAGCGCCGTCAGCGCATCGAGATCGTCAGCGGTGGCGCGGCGGATGGTCATGGCGCGCTTTTAGAGCTTTGCGCGCGGATGGACAATGCGGGGTGATGGGGGGCTCGAAGTTCATGGCGCACTGCAAGCCGTTGGATCGGGTTTCCCCACTCACCCTCGTCATGCCAGAAGCTGGCATCTCCGATCCACTGCGCCAAGCTCGCCCGCATGGAGCGGAGCGGCTATATCATGACCAACCGGCTACGCGGTGTCCTCTATATCGGTGTTGCCGCGGATCTGGCGCGCCGCGTCGTGCAGCATCGGGAAGGCGCGGGCTCGATGTTCTGCCGCACATATCGGCTGACGCGATTGGTCTGGCCGAGCGGCATGATGGCGGCGGGACTGGAAGATCGAGTGGATTGAGAAGACCAATCCCGAATGGCGCGATCTGTTCGATCTTCTCATATAACATGAGCGTGGGGCCGGAGACCCAGCTTTCGCTGGGGTGACGGCTATGAAGGACTGCTTGTCCACCACCGTCATCCCCAGCAGACGCCGGACTCTCACGCGCGCCGCATTCCGGCGGTTGCCGGCGCGGCGCCCGTGCCTCAATCCCGCAGGAGGTCGTTGATGCCGGTCTTGGCGCGGGTCTGCGCGTCCACCGTCTTGACGATCACGGCGCAGTAGAGGCTCGGGCCGGGGGTGCCGTCGGGCAGGGGCTTGCCGGGCAGCGAGCCGGGGACCACCACGGAATAAGGCGGCACTTCGCCCATGTGGACCTTGCCGGTGGCGCGGTCGACGATCTTGGTGGACTGGCCGATGAACACGCCCATGGAGAGCACCGAGCCCTGCCCGATGCGCACGCCCTCGACCACTTCCGAGCGGGCGCCGATGAAGCAATCGTCCTCGATAATGACGGGGTCGGCCTGGAGTGGCTCCAGCACGCCGCCGATGCCGACGCCGCCAGAGAGGTGGACGTTCTTGCCGATCTGCGCGCAGCTCCCCACCGTCACCCAGGTGTCGACCATCGTCCCCTCGCCCACATAGGCGCCGATGTTGACGAAGCTGGGCATCAGGATGACGTTCCGGGCGACGTAGCTGCCGGCCCGCGCGATGGCGCCCGGTACGGCGCGGAAGCCCGCCGCGCGGAACTCCGCCTCACCCCAGCCGCTGAACTTGCCCGGCACCTTGTCCCACCAGTGCGCCTCGCCGGGCGCGTTGGAGACGAGTACGTTGTCGTTGAGGCGGAAGGAGAGCAGCACGGCCTTCTTGAGCCACTGGTTGACCTGCCATCCGTTCTGCGTGGGCTCGGCAACGCGGGCCTCGCCGCTGTCGAGCAGGGCCAGCGCCTTGTTCACGGCGCTGCGCACCTCGCCCATGGTGGTGAGGCCGATATTGGCGCGGTCTTCCCAGGCGGCGTCGATGGTGGCGATGAGGCTGGTATCGGTCATGGCGCTTGTCCCAAAAATCCTGTTGGCGTTCGCGAAGCGGCCCCCATAGTCCTTTTGGTCGCGCTGTGCACCCCTTCCGAGGCGCGGCGATTGCGCGCGGGCGAAACGCACTCTAGGCCTGTGCGCCACGTCAGCACGGGAGACTGTCATGGGCCGCATCAGCCTGGCCGAGGCCAATCGGATCATCGCGGGCGCCTTCGCCAAGGGGCAGCAGGCGGGGATGAAGCCGCTGAGCGTGGCTGTGGTGGATGCGGGCGGCCATCTCATTGCCTTCCAGCGCGGCGACGGCAGCTCCTTTGCGCGGGCCCAGATCGCCATCGGCAAGGCGGCAGGCGGGCTGGCGCTCGGTGTCTCCTCGCGCAAGCTGGGCGACATGGCGCAGGAGCGGCCCTGGTTCATCGGCGCCCTCGCGAGCGGCGCACCGCATCCGGTCGTGCCCGCGGCGGGGGGCGTCATCGTGCTGGGCCCGGACGGCGCCCCCATCGGCGCGGTGGGCGTCACCGGCGACAGCTCGGACAATGACGAGATGGCGGCGCTGGCCGGCATCGCTGCCGCCGGCCTCGCGGCGCAGGGGTGAGGCGCGTCATGACGGAGATGGTCGAGCGCGCGGGGCTCACGGTCGCGGCCGAACTGGCGCTGTTCGTGGAAGACGAAGCGCTGGATGGCCTGGGTATCGATTGGGCGGACTTCTGGACCGGAGCGGCGGACATCTTCGCCCGCTTCACGCCGCGCAACCGCGATCTGCTGGCGGTGCGCGACGATATGCAGGCGCGGATCGACGCCTGGCATGCGGCGCGTGCCGGTCTGCCGCACGACCCGGCCGCCTATGCCGCCTTCCTGCGCGAGATCGGTTATCTGGTCCCCGAGCCGGCGCCGTTCCGCGTGACGACGGGGGATGTGGACCCGGAACTGGCCCTCCTTGCCGGACCTCAACTCGTGGTGCCGGTGCTCAATGCGCGTTTCCTGCTAAACGCCGCCAACGCCCGCTGGGGCAGCCTCTACGACGCGCTCTACGGCACCGACGCGCTGGGCACGCCGCCGCCCGCCGGCGCCTATGACGCGGCACGCGGCGCGCAAGTGGTGGCCTGGGGCCGCGACTTCCTCGACAGGACGATGCCGCTGGCCAGCGGCTCCTGGGCGGATTGGGATGGCGCGGGCGATCCGCCGCTGGCCGATCCCACCCAGATTGCCGGCTGGGCGGGCGACACAATCCTCCTCGTCCATCATGGCCTGTATGTCGAACTGGTGATCGACCGCGCCCACCCTATCGGCCAGGCGGACAAGGCGGGCATTGCCGACATCCGGCTCGAATCCGCCCTCTCCACCATCGTGGACCTTGAAGATTCCATCGCAGCCGTGGATGCATCCGACAAGGTCGCCGCCTATCGCAACTGGCTGGGCCTGATGCGCGGCGACCTGGAAGCGGCGTTCGAGAAGGGCGGCCAATCCCTTACCCGCCGGCTGGCACCCGACCGCGTCTATGAAGGGCGCGACGGCGAGCCGCTGATCCTCAAAGGCCGCAGCCTGCTGCTGGTGCGCAATGTCGGCCATCTCATGACCACGCCGGCGGTGTGCTTGCCGGACGGCAGCGAGGCGCCCGAGGGCATTCTCGACGCGCTGCTTACCAGTCTCATCGCGCTCCACGACATCCGCGGCCTCGGCACGTATCGCAACAGCGCGGCGGGGAGCATCTATATCGTCAAGCCCAAGATGCATGGGCCGGCGGAATGCGCCTTCGCCAACGATCTGTGCGACGCCGTGGAAGACCTGCTTGCGCTGCCGCGCCACACGATCAAGCTGGGTGTCATGGACGAGGAGCGGCGCACGTCCGCCAATCTCGCCGCCTGCATCCATGCCGTGAAGGACCGGATCGTCTTCATCAACACCGGCTTCCTCGACCGCACGGGCGACGAAATCCATAGCGCGATGCGCGCCGGGCCGATGATCCGCAAGGGCGAGATGAAGAGCGCGCCGTGGATCGGCGCCTATGAGGATCGCAACGTGCAGATCGGCCTCGCCTGCGGGCTGGCGGGCCATGCGCAGATCGGCAAGGGCATGTGGGCGGCGCCGGACCGCATGGCCGACATGCTGGCGCAGAAGATCGGCCATCCGGCGAGCGGCGCCAACACCGCCTGGGTGCCCTCGCCCACCGCCGCCACGCTGCACGCCACACATTATCACGCCATCGACGTGGCGGCGCGGCAGGCAGTGCGGGCGCGCGAGCCGGTGGCGCCGCTGGACGCGCTGCTCACGCTGCCGCTCACCTCCGGCACCAACTGGTCGGACGAGGTCATCGCGCAGGAACTGGAGAACAACGCGCAGGGCATCTTGGGCTATGTGGTGCGCTGGGTGGACCAGGGCATCGGCTGCTCCAAGGTGCCGGACATCCACGACATCGGCCTCATGGAAGACCGCGCGACACTGCGCATCAGCGCGCAGCATATCGCCAACTGGCTGCTCCACGGCGTCTGCACGCCTGCGCAGGTGGAGGCGGCCTTCGCGAAGATGGCGGCCAAGGTGGATGCGCAGAATGCGGGCGATCCGGCCTATGTGCCCATGGCCGGCAATGCGGCGAGCCTTGCGTTGCAGGCGGCGCGGGCGCTGGTGTTCGAAGGGGCGGCGCAACCCAACGGCTATACCGAGCCGCTGCTCCACCGCTTCCGCGCGCGCGTGAAGGCGCGGGGCGCGGCTGGCCATTGAGTCGCGATGGGCCAGGGGGGCGTACGCGTGAGCCGTGGACTGCGTTCGTCTCGGTGGCGGTCA